>NZ_JANZYQ010000019.1:0-125109 GCF_059335935.1 Thermobaculum sp. T2p | reverse complement strand
ATCGGGAATTTCACATAACAGCTCCTCATGGGGGTATCGCAGGAAGGTTCCTGCATCCGGGTATGCCCGGGGATCATCTGTGTCCTCCCCTCAAGGTCAGTAGCTTCACAGTCGTTCCCCAGATGCTCTTCCAGGTGTGTGCAGTCAGAAAGCACTCAGAATACCCCTTTATGGGGGTAGGCGCAGGGCGTGCCGCACGCAGCCCCTCAGAGTCACCCTCATAGTCAGTTGCAGAGTTTTTCCCGATTTCCCGATTACTTAAGAGACCGGGAAATCGGGAAAAAGTATCAGGTGGAGAATACAGGCTTGAGCCTGGCAACAGTCCCGTATGGAGCGGGGGGGTAAGGGTGCAGATATCTCTTGACACCGATTTGGGGCTTGTGTAGTATTTCGACAAACGGTTTACAACGTTGTAAAGAGGACAGATGATTTTCGTGACAGGAGGAGGTGGTAGGTCCGAAGGGTTTTGTCCTGGCTTGCATGCTTGGGTTCTTCCCAAAGGCTTATTCGTGGCACAAACCCTCTAATCTTGAAATTCACTTAGGAGGCTATCAGGAAGATGAGCGAGGAGAGGCAGGAAAGATCCGGCAGCTTACTTACAAGAAGGCAGGCGCTCAAAGCGATCGGGATGGGAGCCGTAGGGATTGCCCTGGCGGCGTGTGGCGGAGGGGCTGGCTCCACGCCTACAGCTCCAGTTGGCGGGCAGGTGAGCACTCCTACCAGCAGCCCGCAGCCATCCCCGACCACTGCGTCTTCACCTAGTCCGGCACCAAGTGGTAAGCCAACCGTGGCTCCGACCCCGCTGCCGCCCACCCCAGTAGTACGGGAGATTGGAAAAGGCACGGAGAAGGTCATCTTCTGGCACGGTCTTGGTGGCGCGGACGGGGAGACCATGCAGGTACTACTGCAGAAATACACCAAGGAGAAGGGCATTGCGGTCAGGTCCGAGACCTACGACTGGGGCCTGTTCTACCAGAAGCTCCCGACATCTATAATCGCAGGCACGCCGCCAGACATGGCGATCATGCATGAGTGGGCCATGGCTCAGTTTGGAACGCAGGGTGTGCTGCAATCGGCAGATGACCTGTTCTTCAACGCTGGTATCCTCGACAAGAGCGATTACAACGAGGAGATCATCAAGAAGATCACTATCGATGGTGTGGCCTATGGCGTGCCCTGGGATAACCATGGCTGGGGACTTTGGTACAACACGAAGCTCATCAAGGAAGCTGGGCTGGACCCCAACAAGCTTCCCAAGAACGGGCAGGAATACCTGGAGTGGTGCTACAAGCTTACTACGGATCAAAATGGCAAGCATCCTGGCGAGAACGGCTTCGATTCTAAGAAAGTAGCTGTGTATGCTACGCATCCTTCCTGGCTACGTCCCACTTTGCTCTCCACCATCTGGCAGTTTGGCGGCGAAGTGTTTGATCCTGAGAAGAAGAAGGCGTCTCTCGATAGTGAGGCCTGTATAAAGGCGGTTCAGTATTGGGTCGACCTGGTGCATGAGCACAGAGTAGCAGCTCCCACGGGCGCGGGCACTACATCACCTGCTGACCTGTACGCCAACAACAGGCTGGCTCTAATGTGGGAGGGTAGCTGGATGCTGAACTTCTTCAAGGATAGGCCCAAGCTGCTTCCTCCAGTAACTAAGGCCGCATCCTTGCCCTCTCTGTCCGATGGCACCCAGGCCGCCTGGATGAGTGCTCACATATTCGTGATCCCCAATGGTATAGAAGGAGATCGATTGGAGAGAGCCAAGAACCTGATCAAGTGGTTGGAGGACCACAATGCCGAATGGGCGGATTCCGGCCAGGTGCCGGCTAAGCTCTCTGTGCAAAACAGCGGTATTATCCAGAAACTGTGGTCGGTCAGTGCTTTTGCTAAGGAGTTTCAGACCATCGGTCGCACGGAGCCCCAGCACGTGGCCATCACCGAGATACAGGCCCAATATGAACCTGCGTTTGATGCTGCTCTAAACAAAGTAATGTCCGTTAAGGACGCTCTTACTCAGGCTAATCGCCGGATTCAGGATATTCTGGACCGCTATTAGATCACTTGGTTTTACAATAGGGAGAAGGTGGTCTATACCCCTCTCCCTATTGTGTAGGAGGTGCTGATTATGAACACCACTCGGGTAGAGGACATATCAGCTGTAAGGGTACGTTCCAGGGCAAGGATGAAAGCTCTGCGCAAGCAGCTGCCAAACTATCTTTTCATTTTGCCCTTCCTATTCTTCTTCGCTGTTTTTACAGCTTGGCCAATCATACAGGGAATTAGGATGAGCCTGTATGACTGGCGTATCCTTGCTAAGACGCAGCGATTTGTGGGGCTTAAAAACTACCAATCTCTGATGAGAGACGACCAATGGTGGGAGACCCTTGGTCATACGCTCTATTTCACGGTGCTCACTGTGGCCCTAATGGTAGTGGTGTCCCTGCTTACTGCAGCCGCCCTCAAGCGCAACATCCCAGGCAGGGAATTCTTCAGGGTGCTCTTCTACACTCCGGTGCTACTGTCGGTCTCAGTGATGGGCGTGGTCGGCAACAGGGTGTTTGATCCCACAAGCGGCTTGCTCAACTACTATATAACTTATGTGCTGAACGGTCCTCAGATAGGTTGGGTGAACAACCCCAGGATAGTCATTCCCACCCTAGCGATATTCACTGTGTGGTGGGGGTTTGGCTTCCCGATGCTCGTGTTTCTTGCGGGACTTCAGAACATTCCAGAGCACCTATACGAGGCTGCCAAGATCGACGGCGCTAGCAGCATACAGTCCTTCTTCAACATAACGTTGCCTTTGCTCAAGCCGGTGACCCTCTTCGTGGTCGTGACCCAGTTCCTTGCACACATGCTCGTCTTCGGTCAGCCTCTGCTCATTACGGGAGGAGGGCCAGGCACGGCCTCCAAGACCGTGATGATGTATCTGTGGGAAACTGGGTGGAAGTTCTTCCGCATGGGCTACGCCTCGACCATGGCCGTGGCGCTGGCAGTCATAATGATCATCGTTTCCCTTGTGTTCTTCAGGCTGTTCGGAGCCAGGGTCGAGTACTAGTTAATCATCGGAGGGAAAATCATGGCCTCTGCTATCGCTAAGGTTAACTTTCGCAGGATATCTCTGGAACTGGTGATAACTTACGTGTATCTGATCGCGCTCGGCATAATTACGCTGGCTCCTATTGCGTACATGGTATCCCAGGCATTTACGCCCGAGGCGGACCAGAACCAGTGGCCGGTCAGGTGGATACCGGAGCATCCAACAGTGAATAACTTTCGACGCCTGCTTGCGGATCCTACCCTTCCGGTCCTGAGGTGGCTATTCAACAGCTTCTTCGTGTCGACCAGCGTGATGCTTCTGACTCTGCTGCTGTGCTCGCTGGCTGCTTACGCTTTTGCTCGCCTGGAGTTCCCAGGAAGGGACGTGATATTCTTTATCATCCTTATCAGCCTGATGATACCGGGAGCCGTAACTTTCATACCTGTGTTCCTCTTGATGCGCGACCTGAAGTTCCTTGACACCTATAACGCACTCATATGGCCTGCTGGTGCCAATGCCTTCGGGGTATTCATGCTCAGGCAGTATTTCATAACTATCCCGAAGGAGCTGGAGGAAGCTGCTCTAGTCGATGGAGCCAACAGGTTCAGGATATATTGGCAGATAGCTCTCCCGCTAGTATCGCCCGCATTGGTGGCCCTGGGCATCTTCACGTTCCTCGGCTCCTGGAACGACCTGTTCTGGCCGTTGGTCGTGCTCAGCGAGAGGACTATGTACACCTTGCCGGTGGGATTGGCCTTCCTGGGGCAGGGCAACTACGTACAGCAAGGCTTGACTATGGCGGCTGCTACGCTGGCATCTGCCCCGGTGCTCATAGTCTACGCTATCTTCCAAAGGCGTATAGTGCAGGGTATATCCCTGACTGGAGGACTGGGAGGCAGGTAGCCTCTAGATAGCTCAAAACTCAACAAGTTGGGGGGATTATGAGAGACAGGATCTGTTTGGATGGTACATGGGATTTCTGCGTTGACAAGGATCGCAGCTTCAGCTCCACCGACGTGGCCTTTGAGGACACGATAGATGTCCCCTCCGCCTGGCAGGCAGCTAAGCCGGAGCTGAGAAGATATACAGGCAGGGCTTGGTACAGAAAGACCATAGACTACCCCGACCTGCCCGACGACAGGCTGTTTCGCCTATGTTTTGGGGCCGTGGATCACGAGTGCACGGTCTGGGTCAACGGTATCGAGGTGGGCGGTCACAGCGGAGGATACACGCCCTTCTGTCTGGACGTCACTCATGCTCTACGTCCAGGTAGGAACGAGATCCTCGTCATGGTCGATGACTGGGGCTATAGGTACCAATGGGCTCCCAGGTGGCTTGACCAGGAGGTGGATCCGGAGTTCGAAAAGGCAGCCAACATCCTCCACGGCAAGCAGACCTGGTACGCAGATGTATCTGGTATATGGCAGAGCGTGTGGCTAGAATCGGTGCCACTGGCACACATCAAAGGCGTCAGGATCTACACGGACCCACAGAGCGGTAACGTGACGTTCAGAGTAGCGACCAGCGAGGCCGCTAACGGCAGGGAGCTGCGGGTTGAGGTGCTCGACCAAGGGCAAGTGCGTGCCGCTGCCTCCGATCTAGTTGCGGAGTCCTCCTGCGAGCTGGCCTTGCAGCTGGCAAATCCCAAGCTGTGGTCGTTGGATTCGCCCAACCTCTACCATGCCCGCATCACCTGTGGGGAGGATACATTTACAGAAAGGTTCGGCATCAGGAGCTTCGAGGCCAGAGAGGGAAGGTTTTTCCTAAATGGCTCCCCCTTATACATGCGAGGGGCTTTGGATCAAGACTTCTACCCTGGTACCATATACGCCCCTCCAAGCAAAGAGTACGTCTACGAGCAGTTCAGACTTGCAAAGGAGCTTGGGCTGAACACCCTGAGGTGTCACATAAAGGTTCCTCACCCCTGGTACCTCGAGGTGGCAGATGAGCTGGGGATACTCATCTGGGAGGAGATCCCCTCCTGGGGGACGGTGGGCAGAGAGCCCAACTCCTATAACGTCAAGCCCGTGCCCGAGAGCACGAGGAGAGAAGTTCTGCAGACTCTTCAAGAGATGGTAGATCGCGATTTCAACCATCCTTCACTGGTCATCAGGACCATAGTTAATGAGGACTGGGGCACCCACCTCGTGATGTCCCAGGAGGATCGCAGCTGGCTGAAGCAGATGTACCACAAGGCTAAGGAGCTCGATCCCACCAGACTGGTTGTAGATAACTCCGCCTGCTATGGCAGCAGAGGCCCCAACCTCCATGTGAAGTCCGACATCAATGACTTTCATATCTATGCCCTCATGCCCGATGAATACCAATTCTTTGCAAGTTGGGTGGAGCACTTCGCACAGGCCCCCCTATGGACCTGGAGCCCGTACGAAGACTCCGAGCCAAGGGGGGATGAACCCCTGGTGGTGAGTGAGTTCGGGAACTGGGGATTGCCGTCTTTGGAGCCAACTAAAGAGGAGGCGGAGCAGGAAGGCGAACCTTGGTGGTTTATGACTGGCGGCTGGGGAGGTGGCATCGCCTCCGAGGCCACACATCCCACCGGTGTGATAAAAAGGTTTCATGAGCTCGGTCTGGACAGAGTATGGAGTTCTTATGAAGAGCTTGCACGGGGAACTCAGAGGCACCAGTACGAAGCCCTCAGGGCAGAGATAGAGGTGATGAGGCTGTACCCGTCCATCGTTGGGTACGTTATTACTGAGTTCACCGATGCGTACTGGGAAGCTAATGGTCTGCTAGATTTCTACCGCAATCCAAAGTACCTTCACGAGAAGTTTAGCCTGGTCAACACAGATGATGTCCTCATCCCTGACAGAAGACGTGGCTCCTATTGGGCTGGTGAGGAGCTGGAAGTGCCTATCAGATACTCCAAATGGTCCGCGGGTAGCATATCAGGAGGCAGCGTCTACTACGCTAGTAAGCAGCTGGGAGGGGAAAGGCAGCTGCTTGCCACAGATATCACCGCCCATCAGGGTCAGGTGGTGGATGTCGGCAAGATCAAGCTCCAACTGCCCGAGGTTGATTCCCCCAGCTTGATCGAGATCGATGTGTGGCTGGAGCATAAAGGCCGCAAGTTGGCGGCTAACACTCTCGAGCTAATGTGCCTGCCCACGATTAGCAGGAGGACCAGAGCAGATGCCCCCCTTACGGTGGTATCCCCTGAGTCCAATTTGTCTACTAGGCTCAGGAGCATGGGCTGTAACTTGGTTTCGGATCTGAAGGACGCTGAGATCGCGGTGGCAACTAGAGTCACACCCGAACTAGACAGGTGGGTGAAGGGCGGGGGCAAGTTGCTGCTCGTGGCAGATGAAACCTGTCCCTACCTGTTCACCAGGCCCAGGGCTGGTAGTCCCTGGCAGGGCAACTGGTGCCAAAGCTGGACCTGGATCTTGCCAGGCAGCCTCTCTCGAGTATATGTCCAGAACCCGTTAGGTTTTCTTTTCAGGGAGGTCATGCCTAGGCACGTAATTATGGGATACATGCCTGAGCATAACGCCGACGTACTTGCTGGTATGTTCGTTGGGTGGCTGGCACTGCCAGCCCCTGTAACCACTAAGTACAGGGTAGGCAGGGGTATGGTCTTACACACAACCTTTGACCTTGCTCGGAGCGAGGCCCCGGTCTCAGATGCCATGCTGGCGGATCTTGTGGACCACATCGCCTCTCCAGAATTCTACCCTGAGCGTCGTCTAGCCTGATCTTGGGGGAGGGGCAGTTATCCCTCCCCTTGTGTATTTCCCCAAGGGTACAAGTCTCACTCTCGTGATATACTGGGCAAGTACATTGTAACCTTGTGGGAATACAATCAGGAGGGGTTATACCTGACGATGAGAGCGAAAACTTGCACAATCAGCGCCTTGCTGCACGCGCTGGTTGTCCTTGCCTTACTCGTGTCCTCTTGCGGAGGTAGCAACACTAGTGCAGGGGGAGCAGGGAAGAGCTTGTCCCAAGCTCCCGAAGTAAGCACACCAACGCCATTGCCCTCCGCTTCTGGGAACATTGGAACTCCAACGCCTTCCCCCACAAAAGTAGTTCCCCAAGAAACTCCCAGCCATGGCGGAGCGAATGTGGGTGGCTCTGCGCTAGAAGGGGGTAACAGCAATGATGGAGGCAACAGTAATAGTGAGATAGGCAACGGCTCCGGGCAACCCATCAAGGATCCTGTCCAGACGGGATCTAACTCCGTAGTTGGCAAAGGTGGCTCTGGCTCTAGCGAGGAGACCTCGCTGGAGAAGCCCTACAGGCCCACCAAGCCCAAGCTCCAGATCCCTAAGCCTGGGCCTGAGTACAAGATCCAGCTCAAGATAGAGGGCTACACGACATACGTGTTCGCTGTCAGGAACGGCGTCCGACGAGTGGTGTTCACCGAGCCTGCTCGTCACCTCCCCGGCATGTTCGAGAAGTATATACGACTCTCCCCCGATAACAGGACGCTTACCTACGCAGTGTCTGTCCAGTCGCACTCTCCTAGGATGAAGATGTACACCATCGGCATAGACGGCAGAAACAAGCGGCTTATTGGCGATTTCCCATGGCAGCTCTGGGTAGCTAGTCCCGTGTGGTCGCCCGACAGCAAGCAGATAGCCTACGTCGTCGCCTCAGGCCCTGGCCAGGAGCCTGGCATTGAGCTATGGGTGATGAACGCCGATGGCAGCAATAAGCACAGGGTCGTGAAAGATCCCTCGTTCAACACCAGCCTGTTCTACGGCGATGTGCAAAATCCCATAAGGTGGACGCCCTATGGGGACCTCCAGTACCTGGATTACAACGCTGGCAGAGTATGGACCGTGGACACTACTACGGGGCAGCTATCATATCAGACGGCTGACCTGAAGGCCCCACAATCGGATATACCACTTGTCGAAAGTAAGTATCCTATACCCATACAGTCCCAGAACGACCCCAGATGGCGGTTCGATATAATTCACACCTGTAGCGATACGATGGGTAACTCAGGATGCGCCATCACCGTTGTGAGCATGTCCTTTAATGCTTACGGCATCAAGACCGATCCCAAGAAGTTGAACAAAGATCTGGGGAGAAATGCTTGCCCCATCTACTGGACCTGGGCATCTAAGTACTTCAGCCAAGGCAAGCTGGAGCTCTGGGGCGTTTGGGCTTTTGATTGGTACTCTTTAGATCTGGCGCTTTCCATGGGACGGCCGGCCATGGTCTGGCTCTCGGATGGCCCCACGCTAGAAACCTCCCTCCTGTCCCACTGGGTGCTGGTAGTTGGGGGAAGCGGGCAGACACCGGATGGCTACAGGATATACGATCCGTGGGATGGCACTTCGTATAAGACTCTGGCATACTACACATCCAAGGGGTACGGCCTGACCAGGGTCTATGTGTATGCTCCCAAACAGCCCAAGAAGCCGAAGGCCGAACACTCCAAGAACAGCTCCAAGGATGATCGAGGTCAAAGCAAAGACAGCAAGAGAGATTGACCCAAGGTTGCTGGGAGGCTAACGCCATGACCGTTTATAGACTAATATTTCCTGTAACAGGACTGCTCTCTGGGAGGTCTAGATGGATCACCTTGTGATATCGGACAACCACACCTTCATGGTATGTGAGTTCTCCGGCGATATCCTGCAAAACGACAGGCCCAACGGGCTCTACTACAAAGATACCCGCTACCTAAGCCTCATACATTTGTCCCTGGCAGGCAAGGACCTGGAGGTGCTAAGTCATGACGATGATACCACCTATCAGGCCAATATAATCCTCACAAACCGCCCCTTTGAAGGTGCAGACGGCACAAGAGTGCCCGCCGGGAGCCTGACCATCACCAGGTCATACGCAGTGCACGGCTCCCTATCGCAGAAGCTGGTCCTGCAGAACTTCAACAACTTCCGCGTGCGTACCTCGTTAGCGCTGGATATAGCAGCGGACTTCATGGACATGTTCGAGGTGCGTGGCATTGCCTCGGGTCAGCGCGGAGAGCTGCTAGAGCCCCATGTAGATGACAACGCGGTCGTTCTGATTTACCAAGGCCAGGATGATATCACAAGGAAGCTGTACGTCTTCTTCGCTCTTTCACCCTCCCGCGCGCACACGCAGGCATCAGGCGACACTCATACCGTGAGAGTTGAGTGGGATGTGGACCTTAGCCCTCAAGGCACTCTGGATATAGAGATGATCTTTGAGCCGGTCGAGTCGGAGCCCGTCGAAATCCGCAGGCACGCCCACGAAGGGGCTAAAATTTACAACCTCATCCTAAGGAGGCAGAGGCATGAGACGGAGACCTGGCTCGATGGCAGTACCAAGTTCTTTACGGACAACGTCGACCTGAACAACCTCATAGAGAGGAGCACGCTAGATATCAAAGCGCTTACGGGCGAGTACCCCACAGGCAGAGCGATCCATGCGGGTATACCATGGTTCGCCGTCCCCTTCGGGCGCGACTCTATCATCACTAGTATGCAATGCCTAGCCCTCAATCCGGACCTAGCTATAGCCACTCTCAGGTTCCTGGCAAAGTACCAGGGGAAGGAAGATGATCCCTGGAGAGACGAGGAGCCTGGCAAGATCATGCACGAGATGCGCTTCGGGGAGCTCGCAAATAGAAAGCTCATCCCTCATACCCCTTATTATGGCAGCGTGGATTCCACGCCACTGTTCGTGATGCTCTTTGCTCAGGTTGTGAGATGGACCGGTGACAGAGCGTTGTATTCCGAGCTTCTGCCATCGGTCATGAAAGCTTTAGAATGGATCGACAGATGGGGAGATCTCGATAGTGATGGCTTCTTGGAGTACAAAACTAGATCCGAGCTGGGTATCAGGAATCAGGGATGGAAGGATTCTCAGGACTCCATCCTGTACCCGGACGGAAGCCTAGTCTCTCCTCCAATAGCGCTCGTGGAGGTGCAAGCTTACGTGTACGCTGCCAAGTTGTGGCTATCTCAGCTTGCGGCCGAGCTGGGGGATCAGGAGCTAGCCAGCAGGTTGGCATCTGAGGCTGCCAGGTTGAAGACTGCCTTCAACGAGCGCTTCTGGGTCCCCGAGATCAATTTCTTTGCTCAGGGACTGGATGACAAGAAAGTGCCCATCAAAGACATAACCAGTAATCCCGGTCATGCCCTGATGTGCGATATAGTTGAGACTAATCTGCTGCCCGTCTTCGTGCACAGGCTCATGCAGCCAGATATGCTCTCCGGCTGGGGACTGAGGACTCGCAGCTCACACGATCCCAACTTCAACCCCGTAAGCTACCACAACGGGAGTGTTTGGCCCCACGACAATTCTCTGATAATATATGGACTCTATAAGGGTGGTTTCAGGGACGAAGCTAACGAGGTCTCTTATCAGATACTCGAGGCCTCTAAGTATTTCAGGCTTAATAGGCTTCCTGAGCTGATGTGTGGTTTTCAGAGAGATGAGGATAACCTAAGGAGACCTGCAGAGTATCCAGTTAGCTGTAGCCCACAGGCATGGGCTGCCGGGACGGTCTTTATGATGCTACGCAGCATGCTGGGCATGGAGGCAGATGGCCTGAACCACAAGCTGAAACTCAGTCCCAGATTACCCTCCTGGATTGAGAGCATAGAGGTCTCCAACCTGCGAGTAGCACACGAAAGGGTGCACTTTGCTGTTAGCAGAGATGGAGAAGTTGAAGTAATATCTAGAGGAGACGTGACCATCCTAGTGGAGTAGACGAACTTCTTAATGGGGTGATATCAGTGTACACCGAAGTTCCTACCGGCCCTAAGATTACGCTCAGCGACCAAGATCTAGCGGTTGTAGCCCAAAGCTATGGGTTGGGGACTATTCTGGGCAAAAAGCTGCTGGATGGGGCCGTGAACACTGTTGTGCTCTTGAGTACCTCTCAGGGAGAATTCGTGGCCAGAGCCCACAGGCCATGGACCACAGCTGAGCGCCTGGAAAGCGTACACACCGTGATGCAGTCACTCAAGGATAGGGGATTCCCCGTCCCTGAGGTCTGCAGGACTTTGGACAACAGAACCTGGATACAGATCAGAGATAGGCTGGTTGAGCTCCAGGAGTATATCCCCCACGAAGGGTGTGTAGATGGCTGGGACCTCTATCTGCACTCCTTCGAGATGCTAGCAAAGATGCACGAGTATTTGCTTACCCTCCAGGTCGATCACCTGTTCCCTCCAACAGTTAGCACTTATGTCACTCCTGAGCAGGCCCTCAAGATGCTAGAAGATACTGAGGACCTATGTGCTGAGAAGATACGGGAGTCAGGTATAGAGGATGCTATGCGTATCAGGCAGCAGGCCAAAGAGATCCTGGAGGTACTTGACCGAGAGTGGAAGGGCTATGCAGATAGGCTACCACGACAGGTAGTGCATGGTGATTATGGCTGGGACAATGTCCTAGTGAAGAGCGGTAGGATAGTAGGTATCATAGATTTCGATTTCATGGCAGAGCGTGAACGCGTTTTCGAGGTGGCTTACAGCCTATATTGGGCTTTTGACCGCCTCGAAGGGGACAACTGGGAGAAAGGCTTCTTCCCCAGAGTCGGTAGGCTGGTGGATCGCTACAACTACCTATCAAGATGGCCACTCCTGGATGTGGAGATCAGCGTTCTGCCCTACGAGATGGCGAGAGTACCCCTGTACTGGATAGCTGAGGCTGGGTATACCCCTGACCCCGTGGAGCAGATAATGCAGTATTCCAGGCACTTGCCTAGGGCCAGAAGGCTCGTGGAGCTTGCGGGCTAATTCTAATCTGGAGGTTTTGAAGTGCGTCTGAAGCGCAGGACCAGTTATAAGGCTGAGACGTTCACTGAGAGCGTTATTCGTGAGATGACCCGTAGGGTCATAGATAAGCACGGAATCAACGGCATCAACCTAGCTCAAGGATACCCTGATTTCCCTGCACCTCAGGAGATCAAGGATGCCGCGTGCAGGGCGATCCAAGAGGATATTAACCAGTACGCTATAACTTGGGGCGCGCGCAACTTCAGAGAGGCCATCGCACAGAAGACCAAGAAGTTCCTTGGAGTGGATATTGACCCCGAGACGGAGATAACGGTCTGTTGTGGCGCTACCGAGGGCATGATCTCAGCCTTGATGGCCACACTTAACCCCGACGATGAGGTCATAATCTTCTCACCTTTCTACGAAAACTACGGACCTGACTGTATATTGTCTGGCGCTCAGCCCAAGTATATCTCTCTGAACCCTCCGGATTGGTCCTTCGATCGTGATGAGCTGGCCTCTTTGTTTGGGCCCCGGACAAGGGGAATAATTATCAATACTCCTCACAACCCTCTCGGGAAGGTGTATAGCCGAGACGAGCTTGAGTTTATAGCTGCACTATGTCAGGAACACGATGTGCTGGTCTTTACGGACGAGATCTATGAGCATATAGTCTACGATGATAGCGAACATATCTCGATGATGACCATTGAGGGTATGAGAGACAGAACCATAGTCGTCAATGGCCTTAGCAAGACCTATAGCGTAACCGGCTGGAGAGTGGGATACGTTATAGCACCGCCTGACATAACTCTAGCCATCAGGAAAGTGCATGATTTTCTCACTGTGGGTGCTGCCGCGCCTCTTCAAGAGGCCGGTGTAGTGGCCATGCAGATGCCAGACGAGTACTACATCAAGATGCGCCAGGAGTACCAGGAGAGGCGAGACCTACTCTACCAAGGACTAGTAGATATAGGTTTCGTGGCCTATAAGCCTAAGGGCGCTTACTACATCATGGCAGAGATAGAGAAGTTCGGCCTGGGGGATGATGTAGAATTTGCCAATCGCCTCATTGACGATTATGGGGTAGCAGTTGTCCCGGGTTCCAGCTTCTATCATAACCCGGAGCTTGGAAAAGGGCTGGTCAGGTTTGCCTTCCCCAAGCGGATAGAGACGATAGCTAAAGCTGTCGAGAGACTATCACCCTTGGGCCAGCTGCTCTAAGTTTACTAAGACAACTAAAAACAAATGAGGGAGGATTTAATCCTCCCTCATATTGTCTTTCCAAGCTCTAGTTGACGAGCCTGCGAGCTCCGAACCAGCGATACCGCCAGTAGCTGTCGTAGATGTAGCTCCAGTGTACGCCCGTCTGAGGCGTCCCCGAGTCTATCATCCAGCCGTTGCCCACATATATGCCAGCATGGGACAGCCCTCTCCAGAAAGTGTTCTGGAAGAACACCAGATCGCCAGGGCGTAGATTGCTACGGGATACGCCCCACCCCATGCTGTACTGGCCCCAGAGGCTCTCAGGTATCCATATGCCGTTGAGCCTGTACACCCACTGAGTAAAGCCTACACAGCTGAAGCCCTCAGATGGGGTGTTACCGTAGTAGGCATATCTATAACCTACATAGCGCTTGGCGGTGTTGGCTATGGCCTGCCCCTTGCTACTGTAATAGTAGCTAGTGGTTCTAACAGTGCTGCCGGAGCGCAGGTAATACCCATGAACGTAGCCTACCGTGCCGCTCCATCGGACCTTGTACCAGTATCTGTTATAGGGGCCAGAGAGCACATATACACGGCCGCCATAGGGGATCACGCGCTTTACGTAGTAATAGGTGCTCGGGCCAGACCTCAGGTTAAGGTTTGCAGTAGTGGTGGCATACGAGCCAGGTCTTATATAGGCGGCTTCGCTAGTTGGCGATACGAAGCTCAAACTTACAAAGGCTACTACCAGGGCAAGAACTAGCCCCACTAATTTCCTAATCACAGACATCCCTCCGATTTCTCGCTGTTTTGCATATTCTTCCTAACCTGGTGGTGAGTTGTGGTGAGTGCAGGTTAGGTACGCTCGAATTAGCAATAAATCTCTTATGATCTCTAGCTCATCTCTCCGTTTTCCGTATACCCATACCTCCTACTACATGCGCCAACGGCCGGGATGAACTATATGGATAAAGACGTTATAGGCCATTTGTGATAAGCTTCACAAGCTGGATAAAGAGTATCATCTCATAAATCGCCTGTCAATAATTTCTGGCCTTTTACTTGGTCACAAAAATGTTAATGTTAGGTTAACCGCGTTCAGTGTATCTTACCCACTTCTGGTCAGGAATAGGAAAATGGTACTAATTTGGGGCTTTGTCTAAGAACCAATGTTCCCACAGATCAGGAGAGGAACTATTTTCAAATGGACAGGTGAGCAAGTCGCACTGCAGATATTGCTGAGGTTTATTCTGAAGTCTTAGTGAAGTTTGTGGATACTGACGGACAGGATACAAGATAAAAGTCAGGTGTTAGGTAAGGTTGTGTATAAGGCAGGTCAGAAGTTTTAGTTAGAAGTTAGTAGCGCTATAATCAAAAAAACAAGGCTTGGATCCAGAGATCCAAGCCTTGAGTGTTCTCACACTCATTACACCTCCGTCTGGAGGCCCTGGAGCCGATTACGCCCCAGTACTACCTAAGGGTTCCGTCTAGCCCTTTACGGGCGTTAACTGTCAACTTGGAACCTCACCTCCAAGACGTGGAGATTAATCTTGAGAGGATAGAGCCTCATGCCTTTGTCCTCCTCTCTGCTTGCTGGAGAACCTTTCGGCTCCCCGCCTCTCGTACCCTGAGCTTAACAAAATAAATAACTAATGTCAAGTGCCCGTGGGATGAATTTCTCGAAAAATCAGTCAATCGTTCGTCTGTCTTCTAAGTATCTCTCTAGAGTCCAGCATTATAGTTACAGGGCCATCATTCACTAGCTCTACTTCCATGTGTGCCCCAAATTGTCCTGTCTGGACCTCAAACCCCATATCTCTGAAGCAGTTCACCATGCAGTCTATAAATGCACTTGCCCTATTGGGAGGGGCGGCTTCAATAAAGCTTGGCCTCCTGCCTTTGCGGGCGTCAGCAAGTAGAGTAAATTGTGAGACGACAAGGATATCTGCGCCCACCTGCAGGGCAGACAAATTCATCTTTCCCTGCTCATCCTCGAATATCCGCAGGTTGGCGACTTTCTCCGCCATTGGAGCTATGACTTCGGGGCCATCCTCCTGGGATATACCCACGAACAGCAGGAGACCTCTATCTATCTTTGCTACGCGAGATCCATCAACACGGACCTCGGCTCTGCTCACTCTTTGCAGAAGAATCTTCATAAGTAAAAACTAACAATCACCAAAGAGAATATTAGATATGCTCTATTATTGGCCAATCCATGAGGGTTTTGTATGCCAGGCTGGATTCTTGTGCACAGCCTGGGCATCGGCCTTAATCTTGACGTTGTTACCAGATACATCTACGATCTCGCGGAATGGTATGTAAAGCGTCTCCTTGCTGAACAACCCCCCGCTTCTGACCTCTATGCAGCTCTCCTCATCGCTGTATGCGGACGACATACCAGAGGCTGCTCCATACCAGATGTTCTTGATCTTGCCTAACTTTTGGCCATCCGATGATAGAACTTCCATGCCTTCTCTTATCTGGTCAATTACTCCTCCCTGCGACATGTACGTACCCTCCGGGTAAAATTTATGTACATCTATCCATAATAATACGCAGCACGCTCTATGCCAAGAGTCTGAGCATTCTGGATCACTTAGGATGGCTTACCTTATAATCTGAGAGTCGTAATGAAAGTATGGGTTCGGAGATAGTTGTAGGTGTTACAGCAGGAGATAAGTCAGGCTAAAGAGTTAATCAGGGAAGCAATAGCACAGCTGGGCCTACCCCAGCCTGAAAATATAGATCTTAGGCAGATACCTTTCTCTGGGCAATGGGGATTAGCTACCTCAGTGTGTCATCAACTAGCCAGGAATGAGGTTCAGGTAGATATCCCTGAGGGTTTATCTAAGAAGGAAGCTCGTAAGTTACTGGAGGCAGCTTCCCGTGAGAAGGCGCAGTCCTTGGCCGAATCAATAGCCAGCTATCTAGTCCGAAAGGGTATATTTGCGGACGTTCAGGCCCAGAACGGGTATGTAAACATGTTCTTTGAGCCCTCAGACGTAGCCTTGAGATTACTTGCTACAGTGCATGAGCAGAAGGATAGCTACGGAAAGGGCGATCTTAAGAATGAGACCGTGATGGTAGAGTATGGCCAGCCCAACACTCACAAGCAGTTTCATATAGGCCACCTAAGAAACACCGCGTTGGGTGATTCCATAGCCCGCATACTCGACTTTGCAGGCTATCGTAAGGTACTAAAAGCCTCGTACATAGGCGACATAGGCGCCCATGTCATCAAGTGGCTGTGGGGTTACAACAAGTGGCACAGTGGCGAGCAGCCTCCTGAAGACCCCTATAAGATAGGACCTTGGCTGGAAAGTATATACGTAGAGGCTAACAGCGCCATAGAATCCAATCCTGATTATCAGCGTGAGTACAGAGATCTCTTCGCACGCTGGGACAGGAGGGATCCAGAGGTTGTAGAGCTCTGGAGGCGAACGCGTGAGTGGAGCCTGAATTATTTCCGTAGGATATTTAAGGAGCTGGATGTAAACTTCGATGTCTGGTTCTTCGAGAGTGAATTCGAAGAACCTGGCAAGAAGATCGTACAGGATCTTCTGAACAAGGGCGTTGCCGAGATAGATGAGGGCGCTCCTATTGTAAGAATTGATCAGAAGCTTGGGTTAGAAAAAGAAACCTATAGGACCATCGTGCTCCAGCGCAGTGACGGTACCTCCCTGTATCAGACGAAAGAGCTCGCTCTGACCCGTACGAAGTTCGACGAGTACAAGGTCGATCGCATACTGAACGTGGTAGATGTCAGGCAGACGCTTTACTTCCAGCAGGTATTCAAGGTGCTAGAGCTGTTAGGTTATGAGCAGGCACGTAACAGCCAGCATATACCGTACGAGCTAGTTTCTCTGCCGACAGGTCCCATGTCCTCGCGAGAGGGCACAACTGTGGGCTATGACGAGTTCGCTACAGAGATGTACGAGAGGGCACTCGAGGTGGTTCGTGAGAAGAATCCTGAGATGCCTCAAGAGCAGCAGGAGAGGATAGCCCGCATAGTAAGTATGGGCTCCATGAAGTTCGGGATGCTCAACCGCGACAATACTCGAGTGCTGGTCTTTGATAAGGAAGAAGCCTTAGATTTTGATGGCTTTAGCGCACCATATGTTCAGTATGCTCATGCGAGAGCCTGTCGAATACTCGAGAAAGCTCCTGACATAGATTGGGAGAATCTCAGAATAGGGGAGCTATCGACTGTGGAAACTAACTTGCTTGAGATGATCTCGCGTTTGAACGAGAGCGTGGAGCGGGCCGCCAGGGAGTATAAGCCTCTGCATGTTGTTAACTACGTGTACGAGCTCGCTAAGACGTTCAATGAGTTCTACAGAGTTTCCCCTGTTTTGAGAGCAGAGGAGGAAGTACGCAACTTCAGGCTAGCTCTGGTATATGCTACCAAGGTGTGTTTAGCAAACTCCTTGTACTTGCTTGGTATAGAGGCTCCCGAGGTTATGTAGCTAGATGAGTGGTTTGCAAGTGAGCTCCGAGAGCGGCGCCCTCCGAAAGGCCCTGGTACATACCCCAGGGAGAGAGCTCTCCATGGTTGCTCCCTCCAAGCTGCGTGACTTTCTATTTAGCGATATCCTCTATGAGAAGGGTGCCAGAGAGGAACACCTTACCCTGGTAAAAGTCTTACAGGAAATATTTAATGTTGAGGTTCTCCAGTTTACCGCCCTCCTTGAGGAGGCTTTGTCTTCCTCGGACCCTTTGGATAAGCTCAGGCTAGTAGAGGGTGTGTCAGATTTGGAAGGGCTGCACGCTGAGGAAGCCATCAAGCTAAAAGCCGCTTTCGAGGATGAATCCCAAAATGATGCCAGTTACTTGGCTCGTCTACTGATAGCTGGTAAGCCCGTAGGCTCGGACCTCTCGGTTTCTGACTTCATAAGGCATAATCTGTATCAGCTTCAGCCCGTACCGAACCTGATGTTTGTACGCGACCTGGCGGCCGTCATCGGTCAAGAGATGTTTGTGGGATGGAACTCCCAGAAGGTGCGCAGACGAGAAAACCTGTTATGGAGGTTCATCCTGCAGCATGCCTCCATAGGGCAGGATATCACTTGGCATAACTGGATGATGGGGGATGAGAACAGCTCTCCTTGCTATCTAGAAGGGGGTAACATCTTACAGCCTAGGCCCAATATCCTCCTGGTAGGACATGGCGTCCGGACCAACTCTTCAGCAGTTGAAAGGCTTATAAGGCACCTTCAGAATGTCGTGGAGGATATCTGCTACATATTCGTGATTATGCTCCCGGACTACATACCTCATTTGGATGCTGTGCTATCAGCAATTTCTCCCTTCGAGTATGTGGCCTTTCCTCCGGCGGTCAAGGGCCACAGTCATTACTCTGTGGATGTGCTCCAGGTAGTGCTGCAACGAGGCAAGCAGCCTAAGACGCAGGTGGTTGAGCTGGTTGATGCTCTGGAGAGCTTGATAGGTGAGCCGCTGGATATCATCCCCTGTGGAGGAAGCGATGCAGTTGCTCAGAAGCGTGAATACTGGTGGGGAGGAGCCAGCTTGCTCCCTGTATCGCCAGGGAAGATTATTTCTTATAGCTCTCCAGAGAGTACGCTAAATGAGCTTAGCAAGAGGGGTTATAAGATAATTCAAGCTACCGATGCGCTAAGTAATCCCGATAGCGCCCGCTCTTGCGAGAGATGTGTCATAACCCTGAGAGGTTTAGAGTTGATCAGAGCAAGAGGTGGTCCTAGGAGCCTTGTGATGTCTCTGGTTAGGGAAGGAGATTAAGTAGTGGATCGTCCCTCTATAGTGCTCGTGACATGTCATGATCTTGGGACTTATCTGCATTGTTATGGTGTACCTACTCCTGCCACACCTAATCTAGACAGATTAGCAGGTGAGGGGCTACAGTTCACGAATGCTTTCTGTGTAGCCCCTCAATGCAGCCCGAGCAGGTCGGCCATAGCCACCGGGCGTTATCCGCATAGTAACGGGGTAATGGGTCTGACCCATCATCCCTTTGATTGGGACCTGTATCCTGATGAGAAACATGTGGCTCAGATACTCAAAGACTTAGGCTATGCTACTTTCCTGCTTGGGCATCAGCACGTTACTACTAACCCATCAAGGTTAGGATTTGACCTGATGTTTCATGATAGAAGTGGGGAAGCTGTAGTAAATGAGTTCATGAGAATAGTGCAGGCTCACGATTTCCAGGCTTCTCCTGCTTACTTCGAAATCAACCTGAACCAGACTCATCGTCCATACGAAGGTGCAGGCTTGGATTTACAGTCCCAGCGTGAGGTTTTTGTACCTGGCTTTCTACCAGATGCCCCGGAGAGCAAGGAGGAGATGCTGCAGTTCTATCGATCTGTGGAGGTAGCAGATAAGCTGGTGGGGGATATTCTAGAAACCGTAGATCAACACGGTCTCAGGAACGAGATGATTTTTGTGTTCACTACGGATCACGGCATCGCTATGCCCAGAGCCAAATGTACACTCTATGATCCGGGATTACGTGTCTCTTTGTTGTTGAGGTGGCCTGCTGGCCCATTTCAATCCGGGGAAAAGATCGATTCTCTGGTGAGCAATGTCGATATACTCCCCACCCTGCTTGCCATGATTGGGGTCGATCCTCTGCCGAAGTTCCTACAGGGAGTATCTCTCCTCCCGTCGATAGCAGATGATCGCGTGGTGCGTAATGAGGTGTTTGCTGAGAAGACCTTCCACAGCTATTACGATCCCATGCGCGCGATAAGAACGGATAGGTATAAGTATATAGTTAACTTTGAATCAAGCTTCCTGGTAGAGGTGCCTGGCGATATCCAGATGGGAGCCTTATTCCGCAGGTTCACCCAGCTTTACAGCGCAACACAACATCCAGCGATCGAGCTATATGATCTGGAGGCTGATCCCCTAGAGCAGCATAACTTAGCAGGTAGTCCTGACTATGCTGATATTGAGAGAGATCTCAGAGATAGGCTCCTGCAATGGATGGAGGCCACGGACGACCCTCTACTCCAGGGACCCGTGGCCTCCCCAAGCTATCGGAAAGCCCTCAATATGCTAAAGGAATCGCCTTAGCGAAGAATTGCTAGACCATCGATATCGACCCTGTTGCTTGTTGATAATTGATTGCGCTTACCCAGCACTTTGATAGTTATCATGTGTCGGGCATTGCGGGTGCCCAAGAACTGTTCAAACACCACCGTCCTGGTACTGTACCTGGGGGCATATAGGTCCACTGTTGCGACTTTGGAACCGTCGATCCATACCTCGGCCATACCTCTTGCGGGGCCTTTGACACCGATCCATGCCACTCTGCGACCATAGAAGGAGAAAGTAGCTCGACTGCCATATGAGTAGGCATAGTGGAAGGTGTGCAGGAACTGCCTGGCAGAGGGGTTGTAATAGCTGCGCCAGCCAGGGTTGTAGCTAAACATCGTATCATCAAAGGGTACAATAATTCTGAAGTTTCTCCACAAGCTCACGTTGCCTGCAATATCTTCGGCTCGAAGCCTGAACAGATAATTTCCTCCCTGCACCACGTTCGTGGGATCTCCGTTGCCGAATGTAGCCGAGGTTGAGGTTGTGGCTGTCTTCCACGGCACGTAATCTGTGCCGTTCTTCCAGAAGAGGTCATAGTCCTTCACGCCTGTCTGCTGGTCAACACCCTGCCAACTTATCGGGAAAGATAGTTCTGAAGACCGCTCTGTCGAGTAGCTAGGGGCATTAACAGCAATGCTTGGGGGAGTGGTATCATCAAGGACGTTGATCTTCACAATAACTTGATCGCCGAAGAAACCCCTATAGGTGGAGCTAAAGGATCCCTCCACTCTAAGCCTAAAATACTCCGTATATTCTCCTGGAGGTAGATCGCCACTTAGTTTGAACCTAAAAGTCCCGATGCCCCCAGGCCTGACCAGGGAATCCTGCATGAGGATTCTGGAGGAGGATAACCAATTTCCCTCCGTGTAAAATCTGCTCGGGTGAAAGGCATCGTTATATGTAACTAGTCTAACCGCGTTCTGGATGCTGGAGCTGTTCTGGTACCAAGTAGCGTTGCCTGTGTTCTTGAGCTTCACGGTAACGCTTCCTGACGTCTGCTCGTAGTAGCTGGGGGAATCAGGAGTTATCGAATATATCTGTGCCTTGTAAGACGGAGCTACCACTGTGAGTGGTATAGACGTAGAAGTAGAGCTCTCCCCCGGCGGCAGTCCAGGAGCTAAGAATCCGCCTGGATCTATGTAGGTCATAGTCAGTAGGTAGTTGCCATATAGACCTGGGTAGTCGATGGCAAATCTTGGTACGTACTTGACGATGGTACGTGTTTCTCCCGGATTGATGGGGTTGGAGTTATTATCTCCTCCTAGGTCAAGTACCTCCCCGTTGGGTCCCCGAAGCTTGATGTAGAGTTCCTGGAGTTGCATAGGCTCGCTGCCATAGTTCTTGACCGTCACTCTGACGTTGAAGGGCTCTCCCCAGGTGGGTGTGGTACTGGTCACGTTGGGTCCCGAGTAGATCCTGAGGTCTGCCTCGGTAGCTGGCAAGATATCGACGGGATCATAATAGTAATGCAGTATCCAGTCCCAGGTCTTGCCTTTGGTAGCCCAGTACTGGCTACCCCACTGGCTCATGACACCGGAGCCTTGCTGGCCTGGATCACCTTTGGTGCCGGCTCTGTAGAAAGCGGGAACTATATAGTCGTTTTTGGTTAGTCTTTGATACCAGGTACTCTCTACCGCTTGGTCTGTGCTCTCATAACTAACTGCTGGGTTGTATACCTGATCACAGGTGGTGTCCATGACGTCAGCTCCCAGCCGGTACCATTTGCCTCCTCTGGACACGTAGTACCAGGCATAGCTTTTTACCGCCATGGCCCCAGCTCGCAAAGCCTCCATGTCCCAACTGGCAAACCACTCGTTTGGAAGCACATGCTTGACGTAATCCTTAAAAGGCACTTCCACAACCTTGCCTTCAGGTACTGGATCATATCTACAGCTCCACATATTTTCGGGCGAAAGCCCTGTCTTGTCAGTAACGTAGACTCTAATTACTCCTGGGGGTACCTTTTGGGAGCCCAAAGTGGTGGCCGCCGGCTTGAGGTTCTGGTCTTGCTCAGGTGAGAGCGTCGACGGTGCCAAGTTGTTTTTGGTAGTACCTGGAAGAGGCTGAGAAAGAGTGACATCATGCTTCGATAACTTCACATCCAACCTTAAGGTATCGTTAGGGATGATGACTGCGTTGTATAGCCTCCAAGTGCCAAGACCTGATGCTCTGACTGTAACGTTTATAGCTCGCCAGCTGTCTTGTACCAGTAGGGGGGCAAATTTAAATCTTCCCTGATAATCCGATGTAACAGACTGCCCATCGGCTGATATAGAAGCTCCCTTTACTGGCAGGCCGTTGTAGGTAACTCTGCCTTCCATATCACCGTAGCTACCAACAGCTTTGACCGAAGGTGTTATCAGTGCTGTCAAGCATAGTAGAGCAGTAGCAAATATAGCTACTAAGCTGTTTCTCATTATAAATCTCCCCAATTTACAAAAACGCAAAATCTAAAGTAAATGATTACATGAATGCAAGTAGAAGGGAATAGGAAAATGGTACGGTATATCAGTTCCCTTTGGTAGGTAAATTATGGTATTTAAGTGCTTCAAAGAAATTAGTACTATATAACCATTGCAGATAAGCAAAAGTAAACTCATAATAGGGTAATAACAACTATGGACATGATGTAAAAGACAGGAAACTAGAGTGATTAAAGAGGAATTTATAGAAACCTCTCAAAGCGACAAGCTAAACTCATACGAGGAGCTTAGGGCTAGCCTGCTTAAGCTGGCTGCTACTGCTATAAGAGCTACTGGGTTTCAAGTGATCCTGGTAAACGTAAGGGAGGGAGAAGGTTTCCGGGTTATCACTGGAACAGACGACATACTTCTGGGAACTTACACCACATTTGACTTCTGGAATAAGCTCCTAAGGGAAGAGTTCAGAATTAGTCGGTCCTATTTGGTACCACCATGGCATTCTCGTCAGGTATTACAGGACGTGCCTGGTGATATGTATGTAATACCAGACATACCGGAAGCCAAGAGTTCGGATGACTGGGATCCCTATCATTTCTTAATAGTGCCTCTTTTGGATAGTAAGCAAGAGGTTATCGGTTTCTTCTCGGTAGATGAACCCCTAAGTGGGAAGGTCCCTGGAGAGGACCTGATACAGGATCTGGAGACTTTCGCGGAACATGCAGCCCTGGCAATAGAGAAGTTTAACCTCATAAATGAGCTCTCAGATCGTGTAAGGCAGGTAGATGCCTTATATAAAGTATCTAAATCTATCAATAACTTTCAGGATTCAGAGGTTGCTCTCAGGTTCCTGGTGGATACTGCTAACGAACTGCTCCATGCTGATTTCGCTGTCCTGCTTGTTCACGAAGCTGCTGGAGATCGCGCTATATCCACTGCTGAGATCGACGTAGAGACTCATACAAGGCTAAGACGTCTGTCTAGGGATCTAGCCTCTTCAGAGCCAGCCTTGTATGAGTTGCATTTAGCGGATGGAAATCCATCCAGCAGGCTAACCGGCGTGTGTGTGAAAGTTGGGCCTGAGAATAGCCCAATGGGAGTCTTAGGGGTCTTCTACAAAGATGAAAATCATCCAAAGGATATAAGCTATTCTATACTTTCATCCCTAGCAGAGCAGGCCTTTACGGCCTTGCGAAACAGAGATCTATATAATGCTGCCGTTTCAAGAGCAGATAGGCTAAGGGTTATACAATCCATAGCTTCTCGCTTGAACAGATTGAATGACGTTAGGAAGATAGCTAAGACCATATCTGAGGAGCTGCGGCGGCTAGTCGACTTCCATGCCTGCCGTATATTCCTGGCATCGGATGAGTATCTAGTGCCTGCTGCAGTCATAACGGATCATGCTGAGTACTCCCCCGAAGAGGTGGAGAATCTTAAGGTCAAGTTTGGAGAGGGGATTACAGGTTGGGTAGCACAGCATGGTGAGCCTGCATTGCTCCACGATGCTGCTAAAGATCCCCGCACGCGGCTGATACCAGGAACGAACGATATCGACGAGTCGATGCTTGCAGTGCCCATAAAGTACGACGACAGAGTAGTGGGCGTAATCACCCTATCAAAAGTGGGACTGAATCAATTTGATGACGAAGACCTGCAGCTCTTGGTCATATTGGCAGACCAAGCTGCGATCGCTATTGAGAACGCCAAGCTCGTTGAGAGGCTTAGCATGGAAGCTGAGTCCTTACGTAAAAGTGAGGAGCGTAACCAACTCATAAGCAAGGCCACCAATGATGCCATCTGGGATTGGGATCTCTCCACAAACAGAATTATCTGGAATGATGCCATCCAGAGGCTTTTTGGCTACGAGGCTGATCACGAGTTTGAAACCAGCATCGAGTGGTGGGAGGAACGCTGCCACCCAGATGACATCGAAAGGTTGAGGAGGAGCCTCCACGAAGCTATCAATTCTGATGCCGATGTATGGTCAGAGGAGTACAGATTTAGGAAGGCAGATGGCAGTTACGCTTACGTGCTTGACCGCGGGTATATAGTTCGCGATGCAACCGGCAAGGCAATAAGGGCCGTAGGTTCTATGCTGGACATTACTCATAGGATAGAGGCTGCTAAGGCACTGCGGGAGAGTGAGGAGAGATTCAGGGCTATCTTTGAAGATTCAGCCATAGGTATGGCCCTGATTGACCAGGAGGGACGGATATTAAAGACTAATAAAGCATTGACCAAAATGCTGGGCTATACCCAGAATGACTTGATAGGGAAGAACTTCCTAGAGCTTGTCCACCCAGATCATGTGTCTACTCTAAGAGGTAGATTCACTCGAATCTTCTCGGGAAAGAACACTCACTACCATGTAGAGCAAAGATATCTCCACAAGGATGGGGGTGAGATCTGGGGTAACCTGACGGTCTCTGCTATCAGATCTCACTCCGGTGATGTGGAACTGGCTGTGTGCATGCTTGAGGATATAACTAGCAGGAAGCAAGCTGATTCTAGGATCCTCTTCCAGGCAAGGCTACTGGATCAGGTGCCTGTGGCGGTGATTGCCTGCGATATGCAGATGAGAGTGGTGCATTGGAACTCGGCGGCGAGTGACCTATTCGGATACACCCCTCAGGAAGCTATTGGGAAGGAAGTATTCGAGCTCGCCCCCGCTATAGATAAGAGTGAGAACATTCGAGAAGTGATTCAGGTAGTGCTCAAGGAGGGCAGCTGGAGGGGTGAGGTGGATTTCCCCCTGGAAGGTAGGATCGTTCCCGTCCAGGTGGAGATATCAGCGATACGTGACAAACGCAGGATGCTTGTAGGTCTAGTAGCTGTAATTGTAGACATCTCTGATCAGAAGAAAGGTGAGGAGAGGCTACGAAGACAGAACGTGTACCTCAGCGCCCTCCACGAGATCGCACTGGCTACCATGCGCAGGCTAGATCCTAGTGATGTTTTCCGCACCTTGCTTACTCGAGCTGCCCCTCTATTCAATGAGGAAAACGGCTTTGTATACCTGGAAGACGAGGATGGCAGCAAACTAAGGTTATGGGTGGGTACCGGTGTGTTCACCAGTTACGAGGGTACTTGGCTGGAACCTGGCGAGGGTGTATCTGGGAGGGTATGGCACACTGGCAAGCCGGTAATCCTTGAGGGCTATATTTCATGGCCTGAACGTGCTAGGATGTTCGATAGTTTGGCCTTTCATGCGGTTATGGCAGTGCCGATCTACCTCAAAGGTAGACCTGTTGGTTCCTTGGGATTCGTCAGCTTTACACAGGGCAAAGTCTTTTCTGAAGACGACCTCCATCTGTTGCATAGGTTGGCTGATCTGGCATCAATAGCCCTAGAGAACTCTCGGTTGTATCAGCAGCTTGAAAAAGAGCTGAGTGAACGCCTGAAGGCAGGAGAGGAACTGCAGACCAGGGCAAAGCAGCAAGCGGCCGTGGCTTATTTGGGCCAGTTAGCGCTGGCTGAGGAGGATCTGAACTCTCTGCTTCAGAAGGCTGCTGATACGGTGGCTAGTGTCCTGAGTGTGAAGTATTCGGCGATTCTTAGGAAGACTGATGAGGGCAAGACCTTTGTCCTGGAAGCTGGACATGGTTGGCCAGAGGGGATAATAGGTTCTCGATTAACAGTGGCAAAGGATGAACGGCATCCATCTCCCGACAATGCTACGTTCAGCGTCTATCCTCCTGAGATTCGCTATCTGCAGCAGGGAATTATCAAGAGCGCCCTGTCGGTCAGTATAGGAGGGCAAAACTCCCCTTATGGTCTGCTCTGTGCCTATAGCCTTGAGTCCAGGATATTCTCCCCAGATGACATCAACTTTCTCCAATCCGTATCCAACATATTGGCAGCAGCTATAGAGTACCGAAGAGCCGCCCAGGACCTGATGAGAGCCGAGGCACGATATAGAAAACTCGTGGAGCAGATACCTGCGGTTACATATATAGAAGAGATGGGGATGAGGGGTGTGGTTTCCTACATAAGTCCCCAGATAGAGGGCATGCTTGGCTATACTCCCGAGGAATGGACAAGTACCCCTGATCCCTGGTCGCGAATAATACATCCTGATGATTATGAAGATGTGGCTACTTCCATGGAAAAAGCCGAAGAGCTGGGGGTGCCTTTTAGAAAAGAGTACAGAATGATCTCTAAGAGCGGAGAGATCGTGTGGGTGCGAGACGAAGCGGTTATAGTCAGAGATGTTGAGGGGCAGCCTTTGTTCTGGCAGGGAGTTCTCGTCAATATTACCGATAAGAAGAAGCTTGAGGACAAGCTAGCGTATCAAGCCTTCCATGATGCCTTGACGGGCCTCCCCAACAGAGCGCTCTTTATGGATCGGCTTAGGGGAGCACTTGCCAGAGCCAAGCGGTATAACTCCTGTTGTGCAGTGCTTTTCCTGGATCTAGATAGGTTCAAGCACGTCAACGACAGCCTGGGCCACCAGTATGGAGATCAGCTCTTGATAGAGGTAGGTAATCGGTTGTTAAGTGTAGTCCGCTCTGCGGACACCGTAGCACGCCGAGGTGGCGATGAATTTACCATCCTCCTGGAGCCTATCTGCGAGCTGGAATATGCCAAGCAAGTGGCGGAGAGGGTCATACAGGAGCTGGAGAAGCCGTTTTCCATCAATGGCCAAGAACTATATATAAGTACTAGCATCGGTATAGCACTCAGTGATGAGCACTCTGATGCAGAGGAGCTTATACATAATGCAGATGTTGCTATGTACTGGGCTAAGAGTAGGGGGCGCGCAAGGTACGAAGTTTATGATCTGAGCATGAGCACTTTTACATTAGAGAAGCTAAAGCTTGAGTCTGAGTTACGTAGAGCTGTCCATCGCGAGGAGTTCAGCTTAGTGTATCAGCCTGTGGTAAGGCTGCGAGATAGGGAAGTAGTAGCACTCGAAGCACTATTGCGCTGGCATCATCCAGAAAGGGGGACTCTCCTGCCAGATCAGTTCCTTAAGGAGCTGGAAGATACAGGGCTCATAATGCCGTTGACCGACTGGATGCTGCGCGAGGTATGTAGGCAGCATAAGGAGTGGCAGAAGCGAGTTGGTGGGGAATTGCCGTTAGTAAGCGTGAACTTTACTGCCAGGCAATTCCAAAAGCCCACTATGCTGGAGGAACTGGCCAGCATACTTGTGGACATGGATGTGTCGCCATCCTGCCTGCAACTGGAGATCACAGAGACCGTGGCAATGGATGATGCAGCATCCACCGCTAGGACCATGAAAGGACTTAAGGACCTTGGTATCAGGCTGGCCCTAGATGATGTGGGAACTGGTTATTCCAGCTTGAGCTATCTTAGGAAATTTCCTTTAGACGTCATAAAGGTTGACAGATCCTTTGTTATTGGCCTTGGGGTAGATCCCGATAGTACAGCGATAGTCCACGCCTTGGTTATGCTTGCAAAGTCGCTTGGCATGCTTGTGACAGCTGAAGGGGTTGAGAAGCAGGTCCAAGTTGATGCCTTAAGTACTCTGGGTTGTGATCTGGCTCAAGGGTACTTCTTTTGCAGGCCTATGGAACCTGATCAGATCACTGATATTTTGGTCAGGCATGTTCTTCCGTAGTAGAAATAGTAGAATATGAAGTGATGTCATCAGTTGTGGCCCATGATACTTTGTGGCTTTCTGTAGACGAAGCTAGAAAGCTGCTTGAGGCACGTCAGTCAGGTGTCAATGATATTGAGTCCTCTTTTGATCTCGGCCTCACTAAGATAAAGGTGCTCTTGGATTCGGAAGGAGTTAAGCTACCCGATGGCCGTAGGCTATCGTGGTCTGTGATTGAGGAGATAGCTGGTCATTTTCGCACCGGCAGGCTTTCAAACAAGTGCTTCGTCCTCCGTGGAGAGGAAGTAGTCCCAATACAAAGCTATTCAGGTTACACCAACCGATTCTATAGCCTGCTAGCCACAGATGGTGCGCCAACCCTGGTAGCTGGCGGTTTCCCCATGCACAGAATCAAGGGTACAGATCCTCTTAAGGATACTGCTGAGAAGGTCAGGGCTATAGCTCCAGTAACTGGCAAAGTCCTGGACACTGCTATGGGGCTGGGTTACACGGCCATCATGGTCTCGAAAACTGCGGATGAGGTCGTAACTGTGGAGATAGATCCAGAGGTGGTGGAGATAGCCAAGCTTAACCCTTGGTCCAGGGAGCTGTTCGATAACCCCAAAATCAAGGTAATAGTAGGTGACAGCTTCGAGGTGATTCGCGATTTCCCGGAACAGTACTTTGATAGAGTGATCCATGATCCTCCTATAGTAAGCCTTGCCGGAGACCTCTATTCCCTGGACTTTTACAAGCAGTTATATAGAGTGCTCAGACCTAGGGGGCGATTGTTCCATTACATAGGTAATCCCGAACACAAGATGGGGCACCGGGTGACCAGAGGAGTGATAATCAGGTTACAGGAGGCAGGCTTCAAGAAAGTGGTGCCCCGGCCTCAAGCTTTCGGTGTCGTGGCTTATAAGTAGTTGGGGCGAGTCTGCCAGCTTTCTTTAGCCTGCTAATTTTGCTAACCTGTAGTAACTGTAGGTAAAGTATTGAAGCGTGTACAGGGAAAGGCAGATGAGCTACGGATACGAGTCCACGAATCTGAGTGATACAGCTCGGGAGATCAAGCAATACATATATGATTCAACTATTTATGAGAAGAGCCCAGAGCCCCTGAAGGGTGATGCATCCTGGTGGGCCGATCAGACTGGCATCCCTGAAGAGGAGATAACCCCAGCTCTCGAAGAACTGGTTGCCAGCAATACACTGATCAAACAGGAAGACGACAGTAATTCTATTTATATATATGTGCCTATGACTGTTGTGAGCCCTGAGCTACATGGCCCAACGCAAGAGTAGTATTTGGTTTGACATGCTAGCTACTGGCTCCATATAATTTCATCTGAGATTTATAGGGGTATAGCTCAACTGGTAGAGCACCGGTCTCCAAAACCGGCGGTTGGGGGTTCGAGTCCCTCTGCCCCTGCCAGCTTCCCACCCCCCCTGACAGCTACACCTCCTCACGTTGCTGTCAAACCTGTTGTCAGCAGCCAGGAGTCCGTTGCCAGAGGGAAAGCTAGCAGAAGTGGTACAATCCTCTTGCCAGCAGCCTACCCCTGCTGGTGACGGCCCTGCATCTACCTGACAGCTCAGGGCCTTTCTGCTTGGTATTTCCACCGCCAAGCTCGGCGTGATAGCCTCATGATAACCCCCACATAGTACGCACTGGGCATCATGGGAGCACATTTGGACTAGTGCCTATCTTGTACCAACTTGAGCTGCCCTTAACAGTAATCCGGCATGAGTGCGTTACATAAACTGTGAATCCAGATATAGCGGGAATAGCTCACTATAAGCCCTCTACGTATCGCAGTGCTTTAGCATCTGATCCTAGATTGTACTAGTACCCTAGGCCGTATCCAAATGGGTAAAGGGTCTCTTGTGGGTTGTTTGCTCTTGGTATGCGTACTGGTAGCTTACCTACTGGAGAAGCTTTCCCAAACATTACCCTCACAGCTGCTCGCAGAGAGACGGGATTATAGCTATAGGTTGCTACATAGGTCTTAGCGCTCGTAACGTAAGCTATGTCATATGGGAGCTCGACTGAAAGTACTATTACTGGTCTACCTGTCTGTATCAGTCCCTTCACGAGCTCTCTTTGTGACTCATCCCATTGAAGGTTTCTGGTCAACACGACTACTAGGCTCTGCTGCCTAGCCAGGTAAAGCGCATGATTACGCACGTTGAGAGATGGGTGGTCCCCTGTAGAGTACCTTGTGACTCTTACGCCATAGCTGGACATCTTGAGGGCTACCTCTCTTGTCGCCTCATTTCCCCAACCTGTTACTAAGACTGTTCGACCAGAATTGGGTTTTAGTGGGAGCACGCCCGAATTGCGGATAACAGTGATGGTGTGGTTAGAGATGTCAGCGGCACTAAGGATATGCCAGTGAGTCTTAACATGGCTGCTTAATGAGTTCGTATCAACGTAGGGATTTGTTGACAACCCCAGCCGCGCCTTAAGTTCGAGAATACGTAGCACCGAAGCGTTTATGCGGGAAACGCTTATCTCTCCTCTTTCCACAGCATTGACTACAGAGTTTATCGCTAGGTTTAGATCTGGAGGCATAAGTAGCAGATCTGCTCCAGCCTTGATGGCTTCCACTGGCACTCTGCTATCTGGAAACATCTGCCGGACTCCCGCCATCTCTAGAGAATCTGTCATTATCACGCCTTTGTATCCGAGCTGCTGGCGAAGCAAACCCGTCAAGATTGGTTTGGAGAGAGTTGCTGGTCTGCCCGATGAATCAAGCGCCGGGACAACTATATGCGCGGTCATTATGACGTCAACTCCTGAGTCAATGGCAGCCCTGAACGGAGGCAGATCTATATCCTCTATCTGCCTCCTAGTATGCTTTATGACTGGGAGTCCCGTATGGCTATCGACATTTGTATCGCCATGTCCTGGAAAATGTTTGGTTGTTGCGGCCACGCCAACGCTTTGGTATCCTCTCACCTGCGCAGCTGTTAGTCTGGCTACTAACCATGATCTGTCCCCAAAGGATCTCACACCTATCACTGGGTTGAACGGATTGATATTTACGTCAGCATCTGGAGCCAAGTTCTGATTGATCCCTAGAGCTCTGAGCTCCTTGCCAACTATGTAAGCGGCTCTAAATGCATATGTTTTTGCCCTTGCAGCTCCCAATGCCATGCTCCCAGGGGATTGAACTATTTGAGACGGTAGCCTGGATATTACACCGCCCTCCTGATCTGTAGATATAAGTGCTGGAACTGGTACTCTTTGGCTCATGGAGCTTCTTTGTATGTCGTTCGACAACCTCGCTATCTGTTGAGCACCTTTGATATTCCCAGCCCATGTGAAGTATATGATGCTGCCCACGTGATATCTCTCGATTAGCTGAGAATAGTTGCAGCGTCCTGCAAGCCGCGCAGTTCACCCGCCCACGTGATATCTCTCGATTAGCTGAGAGGCGTTGTCTACTCCATATAGCTTTCTGTTGGCGTTTACGGCCCAAGGATCCTTATCGTAAGCACTGTCACCATATACATACACGACAAACATCTGCCCTATCTTCTCTCTAAGGGTCATTCTGGCCAGAGTGGCCTCCGCCCAGTCCGAGGACGCATAAGTTATAGAAACTCCCTGGTGGATCACATCTTGGCAAGCTGATATTCCTATCAGCATAAGGATAAAAGTCACTACCAGTAATCTTTTGAGTGTGGTTATCATCTCGTCATCTACGCTTCTTAGAGTATCTGCTGCTTGAGAGCTCTTAGCTTTTTACATAAATATTGCTCTCTTCTGATAAGGGAAACAGCTCAAGCAACTAAAAGGTTACGATTGCCTTCAACAGTTTGGGGAGTTTTGTACTAGACTAGTAGAGCAGAAGAAAAAGAAGGAGGAGAGTCCCGTTAGATGGATCAGCCTATCAGAGTTGGGGTGGTTGGTTTAGGTTTTGCTGGTAACGTACATACGATGGCCTATAAAAAGATCCCTGGCGTGGAGGTGGTTGCCCTTGCAGGACTTGAGGAAGACCGCCTGCAGCTCATGGGAAAGGAGTACTCTATTCCTAACCTCTATTCTAGATGGGAGGATCTGGTTGCCAGAGATGACCTGGATGCTATCAGTGTGTGTACGCCCAACTACCTACACGCACCTGTAGCTATAGCTGCCCTTGAGAGCGGTAAGCATGTCTTGTGCGAGAAGCCTTTGGCTCGCAACACCGAAGAGGCTCAGTCAATGGTGGATGCTGCATTGCGCAATAGAAGAGTGCTGCAGACAGCATTCAATCATCGCCAGCGCGGCGACATCATGATCCTCAAGCAGTATATCGACAGTGGAACGTTAGGCAAGATTTACTATGCCAAAGGTTATTGGATGCGTCGTCAGGGTATTCCTGGTCTCGGATCATGGTTCACCAGTAAGGAGCTATCTGGTGGTGGGCCACTCATTGACCTCGGAGTGCATGTGTTGGACCAGCTGATGTTCCTTTTAGGTGAACCAGGAATCACTACCGTTAGCGCCTCGACATATGCGGAGTTTGGCCCCAGAGGTAGAGGCGTACGTAGGAGCGGTCTACAGAAGATGTTTGTTGGTGCTGATTTTGATGTGGAGGATCTGGCCACAGCGTTTATGCGGACAGAGGATGGGGCTACGGTTTGCCTTGAGGCCAGTTGGGCTGTGCAGGCAGATTATGACGATGATTTTGGCCTTGATTTATATGGCACAGAAGGTGGAGCACAGATGCGGGTGAAGCGTTATGGTTGGCAGGATACTTTGCGCATATTCACCGATCATGGGGATGTTCCAGTTACTATAGCGCCCCAGACCTGGCAGGGTACAGGGCACCAAGCTGTTGTAGAGAACTTTATAGATGCCATACGTAGTGGTAATTGGTCTGCTCACGCTGGTCATGAGGGATTGAGGCGTGTTCAGATCGTGGAGGCATGCTATAGATCAGCGCTTGAGGGCAGAGAGATAAGCTTACAAAGCATTAGGCAAAATGTTTAACGTTTGTCCATATTGCGGGCTCTACTCAGTAGAGAAGGTCGTAGACGAATCTAGATCTACGGCCTTCTGTCCCTATTGTGGTGAGGGCTACCAGTTCGTCATGAGGCCGCTGTATGTGATAACCGGAGCCAGTGGTACTGGTAAGAGCACCATATGTTTGCAGCTGGCCAAGGCGCTTTCTGGTCGTTACATAGTGCTTGAGACTGATATTCTTTGGGGAGAGGTACGGGCAAAACCGGAAGATAATTATGCTTCATATACCAATGTCTGGCTAAGACTAGCTAAGAATATACACCAAAGCGGTATCGGTGTTGTGCTCTGTGGATCCTTGTTCCCTCCTACGGTGGAATCCTGCCCGGAGCGGAGGTATTTCTCTAGGGTCAACTACCTTGCCTTAACGTGCAAGAATGACATCTTGCGGAGTAGGCTCCTGAGTAGGCCTGATTGGAGAGGCTCCTCGGATGAGGCTTTCATAAACAGAATGCTGGAGCTCAACGGATGGTTCCTATGTGAGGCGGGTATCGGCAATCCACAAATTACCTTGTTGGACACTTCATGCATGAACGTACAACAGGCGACTACCAGAGTCGTAGATTGGGTCCTAGCTTCTGAGGTCTGGCCATGATAAGCGTGGATGTACTTATTCCCACCATGAATAGACTTGAGTCGCTGATCATGACCCTTAGCGGAGTGGCTTTACAAAGCAGGACTGATTTAGGTGTGATAGTAGCTGATCAGAGCGACGAGCCTGCCACTTGCTCCGAAGTCGTTAGGTCCCTTTGCAAGTTAATAGAAGCTAGAGGCAACAGGGTGTGTTGGTATCATCGTAAAGAGCGTTGCGGAATTGCAGAGCAGAGGGATTTTCTCCTAAGGTCTTCGAGTGCCGATGCCGTCTTGTATCTTGACGACGATGTCATCATGGAACCTTGGGTTGTAGAGAAGATGGCGGACGTGCTTGAAGAACAGGATTGCGCGTTTGTGGGAGCCTTCCCAACCCAGCCTACGTATATCGATGATGTAAGGCCACACCAACAGCATATAGAGTACTGGGCTGGTAGAGTGCGACCAGAGATAGTGAATCCTGGTGATCCCGAGTGGCATCGCGCCACTCTTCATACTGCAGCTAACCTCTTTCATGTGGCTCAGGGCTTAGGTCTACCTCCTGGCGATGTTCGCCTGTACAAAGTAAGTTGGATAGGCGCCTGTGTCATGTATAACAGGAGGAGACTTCTGGAAATAGGAGGGTTTTCTTTCTGGCGCAGGCTGCCTCGTAAGCTAGTAGGTGAGGATGCGCTGGTACAGAACATTCTCATGAGGCTTTGGGGTGGGTGCGGGATTGTGCCATCGGGTACTTATTTTGCTGAGGTGCCTAGTAATTTTCCTGATCAATATCGCTCTCGTGACCATCATGCTCTAATGCTTCTGCCTGAGCTGATCAAGAAATATGCGCCCCATACCCCGATGCCAAAACCGGATGCATGGAAGTACTGGTAGAGTATCTGAGGTTCATTACTAGTAGCTGACTGAGCAGGTGTGAGACCAAAGAGCTACATTTGGTCTCACACCTGGGTCTACTTTATGTCAGATAGAGAGGTGTATAAGAGCATATCGTGACTACTCTCAGCAAGTACCAGGTAATGCCATAGGCTTATTTCCTGACCACCTGATAGTTTTAGCTTATGATCTGCTGTTAGCTTCGATTCCTGATTACCTCCTGAGTATCCGGTTATTACGCCTTCATTTCCGGTTACTAGCCCTAGCACTTTACCGTCGCTGTACTGTACTCCCATGGCCCTAGTGTCGCTCATGTCTGGCATGTCTTGTAGCCCAGGGATAACCACAGGCTCCTTATATAATCTGAGAAGAGCAGGGAAATCCGGTTCGATAGCAGGATTGACCTGTAAGGAATAACTTATGTTCCTCTCCGGACCCGTGTTCCTTAGTACTGTATTAACGAACAGTATATTACTGTCGTGCGTAGTCAAGTAGCTGACCTCGAATCTCAAACCTAGAAGGCTATCGTGTTCAACAGTAGTCGTAAGCTTTATCCCGTGAAGTGGGATCTGGGAGTCCAGGTGAGTATGATATTCGTCTACTACGAACTTGAGTCCTGCCAGCCTCCCCAGTTGGCTAGGATGATAGCCTCCTTGTTCCCATAGTACTGGATAAACACCTCCGTACACCGGATAGGCCCATTTTCTTGGTTTGGGCTCGGGGAAGTTGTGATAAAGCCATTGCTTGCCATTGGCTTCTAGACTGTAGATAGCGCCAAGGATTCGGGGCCACACGGAAAATGTTATCCAGTTGTTATCTATAACCCAGACTTCTTCGGCCTTCTCTTGGGTTTGCGTGATTCTGACTTCGCCTGTATTGCCAAGTACTATAGTGGGAGATTTTACCTTGCCTGTGTATACAGGAGACTCTACAAGGGCTTCTATCTCTCCCGCGCCTCTGGGCTTAGTAGATGTTACGGTTATACTGGCTGATGTGGCTTTGATGCTACTAACGCCTTGAAGAGTGGCCTCAGCCGGCAAGGCTTCAAAGCCATCACTGCCCTTGAGGCTTATTTTCGCCTGTACCTCACGTGGGTTGAACGACCTGAAGGTTAGCTCCGCTCTACCTTTCTGGTTGTAGACCCTTATAGGTTTGGGGCTAATTCTTGGCCCTACGTAAGGTTCTTCATCCGTGGACTCTATATCCTTGTTGTTGCGGTATAGCCACTCTTTCCTTATGTCTTGCCACCCGCCAGTGTTGAGAATCAGATCTATCTCTCCTGTGCTCATAGCCTGTCCTGCCTTGAGCTGGTGTTCCGGCCACTTGAGAGAGAAGTCGGACCACTCTGGACATCTAGCTTCGTAGTTCTCATCCCACAGCAGACCAATAGTCCACTCGCCCGCCTCTATGGCTGCCCACCTGCAGTCGGGATTCATCTGGTAATGAGGTTGCCATTCGGGTAGGTAGACCTCTTTCAACCTTACACTGCGAACTCCCTCAGGAGTTTCAAAGTAGAGATGCCTAAGAGTATTGCCTGTTTGTGGCGATATAGAGGTCATCAGCCCGACTTGCTGCTTCTCATCGTTGTTCAGTACCTTGTAACTTATTTTGAGGCGACCATCAGCATAGAACCTGTATAGCCTCTCTATAACCGCCTTAGGCTTTGATCTGAGTACGATAGTGGACCTTGCTATTATGCTTTGTCCCTCAAACGATACATCCCTTTCGGACTTATGCTCAATTGATGCTTCAGGCCAATATGGCGGGCCAGGACTGATGGAAACATCTATTATCTTGCTACCCGTTCTCCTGTCTGCGACAGAGAGCTCATAACCCTGCAGATTCAGAGAGAGTTCAAGCCTATCTGTATATATGCGTAGAGTGTTATCCCTCTCATGGTAGTAGATGTTGCCGGGCGTCACAGCCACTAGCTCGAAGTTTTCTTCCCTATGATCTCCGTCTTGTGTCCGACACTTTACGATCAGTTTGTGTGAGCCGCTACGATCTGCTTGCAGATCAATTGGAATATGAGCCCATTCTCCAGCGTCAAGTGCGATGGAGTCTACCTGCAATTGGGCTTTCAAGCCTGCTGTGGTATCTACGTTGATCTGCAAGTTTGCACGTTCTGGAGAGAGATTCCCTATAGAAAGCAGGGCTCTTTTAATCCTTTGTGGTTCCAGTAGCACATTGCTCAAATGTATGTCGATCTTGGGCTTTACTTTGATATAGCCTTCGAGCTCGACCTTATGCTCTCCAATGGCTACTTCCAACCTCAATGAGCTGTTTCCACCCTTGTCCTCGGAAGCCTTTACCTCTATCGGTACGTTTTTCTTCTCAGCAGGTGCAAGGACCAGCGGGTGAAGCCCCTGAGCTTCCACGCTACCCTTGCCACTGGCCACCACGGCTACTTGTAGGAGATCTTGTGTTCTGTTCTCAGCGACCAACATAGCCTTCTGACTCTCGCCAGTGGTCATGTTGAACCTTGGAATCTCCAATGACAGGTACAGCTTTGGAGTGTCCAGGGTAACGAGTTTGTTGGTCTTCTGGTCGAATATGGCAGTTAGGTTGCCCAGTGGAGACTCCCAGCGATAGGTATAGATAAGTGTGCCGTTGCCATGTCTTTCCTCGTCTACCCCCAAATGGAGTGCTCTTTTCATATGGTCGTACCAGTCAATCTGGTCGAAGTACCACTTGGTCAGCGGATGCGATAGCAGCAGCGGGAGGAAGTTCCTTAGCTCTCCAAATCCGGATGGCTCTGGTCCCCAGAAGAAACCAGTCTTTTTGTACAAAGGCACGGCGCGAGTATTGCCAGGCCATGTGTGTAAGGTTACAGTCTCATAGCCAAGCTCCACACAACGTTGGATGGCGCGCTTAAGAAGCTCTCTGCCCACGCCTCTACCGTGATAGCTAGGATCGCTGTTGAGGAGCCCTATATACCCGGATTTTTCCTCCTGTGGCACCTCCAATAAGTTAATGAAACCTACTACCTTGCCATCTGCCCATGCCAGATAAGTGCTGTTTATCCTCTCCTCCTGACTCATGCGCCTGAGCGCGTCTTCAGGAACGGTTTGACCAAAAAAGAAGCCTCCGGGCCATGCCGGGTCAGAGGCTTTGAACAACCTTACTATCTCTGGAATATCGGATTCCCTGAATTCCCGTATCTCAAAATCCATTATCTTTACCCCTAGAAGTAAGTCCCCAAGCCTTCAAGTATAGCATCCAGCCTTAGATTACAACTCGCCCACTCCATCCCCATCGCAGTATATAATTACTTGAAGTATCTACAGGTTCAGCCAACTTTTACTTCACGGCAGCCTGTTTGATGTTAGGATCATGAGTGATAGGGAAAGAATCAGGCTTACATCTTTAGCTTCATGTGCTGGTTGAGCGGCCAAGTTAGGTCCTGGTGACCTGGCGCAGGTTCTGCAGCCATTTACCAGTCGCAATACTTCTAATCTGCTGGTGGGCCTGGATGTGGCAGATGATGCTGCGGTCTATAAACTAGATGAGGAACAGGCTCTGGTGCAGACTGTTGACTTCTTTCCTCCGATAGTTGACGATCCATATACATTTGGTGCTATAGCCGCCGCTAACTCGCTCAGCGATATTTATGCTATGGGTGGAAGACCTATTCTTGCTTTGAACGTAGCTGGCTGGCCGGGTAATTTGCCTCTTGACATGCTAGCGCAGATGTTTAAAGGAGGAATCGACAAGGTTGAAGAGGCAGGCGCCGTGATAGGTGGTGGTCACACAGTTATGGATCAGGAACCTAAGTACGGACTATGTGTGACCGGAATCATACACCCAGAGAAAATAACTACTAAGGGAGCTGTGAGACCCGGCGATCTACTGATACTTACAAAGCCTCTGGGCACCGGAGTGATCACTACAGCCCTGAAGAATGATAAGGTTAGGGATGTAGACATACAAGCTGCGGTGGATAGCATGCTAAGGCTAAATAAGGTGGCGTCTGAGCTAGCGGTCGAGCTAGGTATAAGAGCTATGACGGATATTACTGGCTATGGTTTGCTTGGTCATGCATTCGAGATGTCGGAAGCCAGTAATGTCTGTCTCAATATAGAGCTGTCTAAGCTTCCTGTCCTGCCTGGTGCGTTGGATTATATCAGGCAGGGTATATATCCAGGGGGTCTGAATCGCAATAGAAGCTACCTTACTGGTGAGCAGGATGGCAGGAAGAGGATAAGTTACGATAGCAGTGTTGTTGTGGACGAGGACCTCATCAAGCTCGCTATGGACCCTCAGACATCTGGTGGTTTGCTCATCGCTGTGCCACAAGAGCAGGTAGATGAGTTTACTGCTCGGGCTGAGCAGAGAGACCAGCCGGTATGGATTATAGGGTTAGCCAGCGAGGGCTACGGCGTACGTTTGCTCCCCTGAGCTGTGTTCTGAGCCAAGGAGCTAATTATCCTGGCGATGGGAGATTTCCCCATCATCTTTAGTATCTCTTCGCCTTTGATCTTTTCCTTTGAGTTTGGATCTTCTGGTATAAGCCTGTTGATGACTCCGAGCATATCTGTTGTTATGCCTGGTATAAGTCCATGAATCCTTACTATCAGATGCGCTGGCCAGGAAAGTATCTTCTCGCTGGTAGCTCGTCTTGTAGCCTCCACGATCTGTTGAGCTGCGACTTCTGCATCCATCGACACTACCGGCATTGAAGCTCCAAGCGAGAACCATGTGAACTCGGCTTTGTGCTTACCCTTGAATTGTGCTCCCAAGTGTGAGCCGGTTCTCATGAGTCCCGGTACGACTGTGATCACGTACACCCCATGCCTCTTCATCTCTGCTCTGAGACCCTCGGAAAAACCCACCGCTGCAAACTTGGCAGCGGTATAAGGCAGCAGGCGGGGGACACTTACTTTACCTCCTACGGATGTGATATTGACTATTCTGCCTGCTCTACGCTGAATCATCTGCGGCAGCACGGCCATGGTAGTGTAGAACATGCCCCAGTACATTACGTCCATAGCCTGCTGGAAGTCTTCTAGGGTCATGGTCTGCACAGGGCCAACCACCATTATGCCTGCATTGTTAACTAGTATGTCTACTCTTCCAAAGTGCCTGGTCACCTTATCGACCATAGCATTTACCTGGTCGCGATCAGAGATATCACACTTGACGGCTATTATCTCTGCCCCTTCACCCTCGAGCTGATTTCTAGCCTTCTCAAGCTCCTCTTCGTTTCGGGCGCATATTGCCACTCTACAACCCTCACGAGCGAACGCTTTGGCTATCAGGAAGCCGAGTCCTCTTGAGCTTCCTGTTACAAGCACCACCTGTCCTCTCAGGTCTAACTCCCTTCTGCGTCTTATAGCAGTGCCTGCCACAACCCCGAGCATGGATGCTGCTAATAGCATGTTCTTCCGTTTCATTACGTTTGCTCCATTAGAAAATCTGCGCTTGAAGTCAGCAATTGATGTACCAAGTATTATGGACGTGCGGTGCCTAACGTAGGAATCCACCTTCGGAATGGATCACTTGCCCAGTGATCCACCTGGCCTCATCAGATGCCAGGAACGCTACCAGCCTTGCAGCATCCTCAGGTAGCCCGATCCTGCCCATTGGGAACCTCAGTAATAGTTCACACTTGAGTTCTTCGCTCATCCATCCAGTATCCGTTGGCCCTGGATTTACAGCGTTTACAGTTATTCCTAGAGGGGCAACGTCCGGAGCAAGAGACCGGGTAAAGGCTTCTATTGCTCCCTTAGTGGCGATATAAGCTAGTTCCTTAGGCATCGCTCCAAGTGATTGTCCTGAGGTCATATTTATGATTCGACCTCCCTCGCCCAGAGTGAATCGCCTTGCAAACTCCACAGATAGAAGTATAGCTGCGCGCATATTGACTGCATAATGTGCATCGAGAAGTTCAGCGGTTAGCTGTTCATAGCCGTCATTTATAGAGTAGGCGGCGTTGTTGACAAGGATAGAAGGGGGGCCTAGCTCTTGCTCAACCTGGTCTAGTACCTTTTGAGGGGTGTCAGGATTAGATAAGTCTGCCTGTATGCTGAGAACCCTAACGCCACAGGACTCCAGCTCTACCTTCAGAAGCTCAGGCCCTTCTTCATCTCCTCCCCAGGGCATGTTGCGATCATAAGCGTTCCAATGAGTAAAGGCAACGTCAGCCCCACGTCTGGCCAGCTCGCGACAGATCGCCGCCCCTATACCTGTCCTTCTGGTAGCTCCCGTCACTATGGCTATCCTGCCTGCAAGGTTTCGCTCAGCCATGGAGCACCTCCTCGTATTCCTCAAGACTGTTGTAGGTTATTAATTTACCATCACACATGACCTCGAGTCTGTTTACCCCTACTTCTTTGAGGAAGTATCTATCATGAGATACCAGCAATAGTGGGCCCGTGTAGGAAGATAGAGCCTCCTCCAGGGATTCGATAGCTGGCATGTCTATGTGACTGGTAGGTTCGTCGAGTACCAGGAAGTTTGCTCCTGATGCTGTTATGAGAGCTAGAGCCAGTTTGATTCGCTGCCCGTAGCTTAGATGACTTGCTGGTTTAATAGCTTCGTCCCCTTGAAACAGGAACTTGTGCAGGTAATTACGTGCATCCACCTCGTGCATGTTCACGTGGGAACGAAAGAGGTCAATAACCCTCTTATCACCTGATACCTCTAGAAGGTCTTGTGATATATAGCCTATTCTTACTCCTTGTCCTATGGTTATGTGTCCCTTGTATGGCACTAGCCCCAGTATGCTTCTTAGGAGCGTGCTCTTCCCGGATCCGTTTGGACCCATTATTGCGACGCGATCTTTACCTCTGAGGTGAAGCGACAAATTGTCGATCACTCTTTTGCCATCGAATTCTACTGTCAGTCCTTGTATATCCAGGATTGTCCTGTTATCATCAATAGCCTCTTTTCCAAGATCTCTCAGGTCTAAGCCCCATTCTCTTGGGGGCCTATCCACTTTGTTTTCTTCTAGGTACCTCTCAAGTCTTCGTTCTCGAGCCTTTGCTTTAGCGGCTACCTTCTTGGCCAAGCGACGTGCAGTATCGTTGTTGGTTTTACTTTCGGTGCTCTTTGCTTGTTCCTTTGTTCTCCGGATGTCCTGCTGTATACGCTCGGCCTCTGCTTTGAAGTCCTGATATCTCTCCAGAGTCTTAGCTTTCTCCAGAGCAGATAGCCGAGCATAGGTGGTATAGTTCCCAGGCCATGTCCTTATGCTGCAGGTTCTCTTGTCTAATTCGAGGATGCTCTCTACCGTTTTATCTAGGAATCGGCGATCATGAGATACTACGATATAAGACTTTGGGCTCTTAGACAGGAACTCCTCCAACCACAACAACGAGCTAAGGTCCAGATAGTTAGTGGGCTCGTCGAGCAATAGGATGTTTGCATCTGAGAGTATTATCTTGGCTATAGATAGCTTGGTTTTGTTTCCCCCTGAAAGGTGACTTACGGGTGTATCAAGCTCTCCATCAAAGCGCAATCCTTTCAATACTGCATCTACCTTGGCTTCAAGTTCATATCCACCAAGCAAATCGAACATCTCCCTGAGTTTAGTGTATTGATCCAGCAGACCCTCCATCGATTCATCATCGGTGTAAGAGAGCTTTATTTCTAGCTCGGATATCTGCTCTTCAATGGTATATAACCCCCCTAGCGCCTTATCTATGGATTCTTTCACTGTAAGTTCTATGTCGCTTTCTGGGTATTGTGGCGAGTAGGCAACTCTGCTATTAGGATCTATCCAAATGCTGCCCGTATCAGGGACCTCTAGCCCTGCGATCAGCTTCAACAAGGTAGACTTTCCTGACCCATTAGCTCCCAGCAAGCCTATATGCTCATCTGAACTAACCACGAAAGATATATCCTGTAGCACTACATGCCCATCGTAAGATTTGCTTACATTACTGACCTTCAACATAGTCCGTCTCCGTTAGGGATTTTCTTGGCTGCTTGAAGCAAAAAATAATAGCCACAAGAGATCCCTCTTGTGGCTATAGGGCGATCTAGCTTTTATGCTTTCTAGATTGTGACCAAAACTTATACCAGGATCGAGCATATGCGCAGAGGAATAAACCTCAGAACATAAGTAAGCTATGATCGCCCGATCCTAGCTAAGCAAGCCTTCAACCTCCAAGATTTTTCCTAATTATACATTATCTATCTGGTTAGTGGTTGTAGTACGGTTTCAGCAAACGGTTGTAGCCTTTCCGGATGATCGAAATCCCACCACTGTAGCATTATCTCCTGCAGTCCTGCCTCCTCGTAAGCCTGCAGTTGCTCCAGCACTAGATCTGGAGTGCCCGCTATCCAGTTTTGCTTTTGGATCTGCTGCACTGCCTCTAGAGTACTTAGATTGCTCAGCTCAGATCTTGTACGCTTTAGATCTGCTATCTTTTGATCCAGCTCTTTGTCATCGGCAGCGAACAGCAGGTTCGTCATCATAGTACGTCGAACATCCTGTGGGCTTCTTCCCTCTCTTACCAAGAGGTCATCAAGAGTTTCGGATCTGTCCTTGAAATCTTCTGGCGAAAGCCATACACCATTCCATACTCTTGCATACTTAGCGGCGAGAGGGAGGGTCTTCTTCTTGCCATTTCCACCCACTAGTATAGGCGGACCTCCGGCTCTGCTTGGTCTTGGTAGCAGTATGGCCTCTCTTAACTTATAGAACTTCCCATCAAAGGACACAGGAGAGTCGCTTGTAAGAAGCAGGTGTACGACTTGCAGAGCTTCTTCAAATCTTCTAGTACGTGTGGGAACATCGCCCAAGTCGTAGCCGAACATTCTATGTTCTCTTTCCTGCCAGCCTGCACCAACTCCGAGTATGAAGCGTCCACCACTAAGATCGTCAATAGCTATAGCCTGGCGGGCCATCATGATTGGGTCTCTGAAGGATACAGGGGAGACCAGAGGGCCAAAATGTATCCTCTGCGTCTGGTCAGCAATGTATGTCAGCGAAACCCATGCCTCAAGGGAATCCAGCTCCGGCGGTTCAGGATTAGTGAAATGATCGGACCGAAATAGTCCCGCAAATCCCAAGCTCTCAACCACATCTGCTATCTTTCGCCAGCGCGTCCAGTTGAGGCCATTCTGGCCCTCTATCATGATGGATATTGCTATGCTCAACCTTATCCTCCTCAACTATAGGATGAATCTGCTAAGATCTTCGTCCTCTATAAGGTTCTCTAGTCGTGCTTTCACATAGGCTCGATCTATCCGTACATGCTTGTCCTCGAGGTCTGTAGCATCGAAAGCTACATCTTCGAGCACCCTCTCCATGACGGTCTGCAGCCTTCGTGCGCCTATATTCTCCATCTTGAGGTTCATCTCATGCGCAAAGCGGGCTATCTCATCTATACCATCGGGCGTGAATTCAAGCTCCACGCCCTCCGTGCCCAAGAGAGCCTGGTACTGCTTTATCAATGAGTTGTCAGGCTCCACTAAGATAGCCTTTAGATCCTCTGCATCTAGATCCTCCAGCTCCACCCGTAGCGGGAACCTTCCCTGAAGCTCTGGGATCAGATCTGAAGGCTTGCTGTCGTGAAAAGCTCCAGCGGCTATGAAAAGTATGTGATCGGTCTTGACAGTCCCATATCTCGTGACTACGTTAGAGCCTTCCACTATTGGCAGCAGATCTCTCTGCACGCCCTCTCCAGAGACGTCGGCATTGGAGTCATAGCCATTGCTGATTAACTTGTCTATTTCGTCTATAAAGACAATGCCATCCTGCTCAGCTTTCTGGACTCCTTCATCTATCACTGCGTCAAAGTCGATCATTTTCTGTGCTTCTTCTTGGACCAGTATCCTGCGAGCTTCCGCCACCGAGACCTTTCGACTGCGCTTGCGACCAGCCTGATCCACACTAAACAGAGGGGTGGCATCCTCGGAGTCGTCAGCATCTCCTATGTCTGCAAAAAGATCCACAACCGAGTAGAGATCAGGATCTGGATCTACCTCTATCTCGACTATCTCGTCATCAAGCCTACGCTCTGCCAGCATCTGCGCCATGCGCTTGCGTTGACGCTTTATTTTCCTCTCGAGGACGACCTTCTTGGTAGATGCTGCAGCAGATTCCTGCTCCGAATCTGCTAGACTCTCCAGCTCTTCTTGCAGGACCTTGTATTTGGGAGATTGCCTGACAAGGTAGTTGATCAATCGCTCGTTGGCAGCTTTCTCTGCTTCTTCCTTGACTCTATCCATGGCCTTCATGTGGACCATGTTAACACTGGTCTCGACGAGCTCACGCACTATGCTCTCTACATCGTGCCCAACGTATCCCACCTCGGTAAACTTGGTAGCCTCTACCTTGATGAACGGGGCATCGACCAGCTTGCTCAATCTTCGTGCCAGCTCGGTCTTACCAACTCCCGTAGGGCCTATCAGCATCAGGTTCTTTGGCATGACTTCGTCCCTGATCTCAGGTGGAAGCTGTTGCCTGCGGTAGCGGTTGCGAAGCGCTACGGCTAGAGCTCTCTTAGCCTTATCCTGTCCAACTATGTATTTGTCAAGTTCCTTTACTATCTGTCTAGGTGTAAAATCCTGCATTCTTTCAAAACCTCCCGATCGAGCTTAGCTCGATCCAAAAGCCTTAAAAGCATTTGGTGTAGTTTAGTTCTCTGCCCTTATGGTTTCGATCGTTATGTTGTCGTTTGTATAGATGCAGAGCTCAGCAGCTATCTTCATGGCTTCCAGGGTTATATGCTCTGCGTCCATATTAGTATGCCTAAGTAGGGCTTGTGCAGCGGCAAGAGCATAAACGCTGCCAGACCCTATAGCCAGAATGCCTTCGTCCGGTTCTATAACCTCCCCCTGTCCCGTAATAAGCAGCAGTTGCCCGGGATCTCCCACGATAAGTTCCGCCTCCAGCGGGCGCAGGTACCTATCAGTTCTCCATTGTTTGGCAAGCTCCACGGCGGATCTCCGCAGATCGCCACTGTACTGCTGAAGCTGGGACTCGAACCTCTCAAATAAGGTTAAGGCATCCGCTACAGCTCCAGCGAAGCCTGCCAGGACCTTGCCATCGTATAGGGTGCGAACTTTTCTAGCTTTATGCTTGAATATGGAATCGCCGAAGGTTACTTGCCCATCGCCTGCCATTGCCAGGAGGCCATCTCGAAGCACTGCAAGTATGGTTGTTGCGCGCATTATTGGTGGGTTATGTGACATAATCAACCTTTGATTATACCTTATAGATCTGCATAAAGATTAGTTTATTTTTGGAGGTGCTTCTTTTGGATGAGTATAACAGCTGAGTGTATTAGTATGTAGCATAGGTTAGAGTCCACCTTCTCTCTTAGATAGCCATATGGCCAGTATGAGCACCAGAAGTACCCCAAATATAGGAAATGCGGCCATCACGAAGAACATCACACCATCCGTCCTGTGCATAAGCGAGGCCATTATGCCTCTTCCCATGACTCCTAGGACCGTTATGTAGGTCATAAGTACTATGAAGATTGCAAGTGCTATCCCCAAAAAGATAAGAATTACATCTTTTATGCTCATTGTGAAATTTCCTGGTTCCCGCTTGCTACAAAGGGTCCTAGGACCTTTTCCACTAGATGACCACAAGCTATAAGTAGATCCTCTCTCCAGGGAGCGGATACAAGCTGCATCCCCACGGGGGTACCTTCGAAAGAGACGCCAACTGGGACTGATAGTGCTGGCCAACCAAGGAAGTTGAAAGGCCCTGTATAAAGGGTGTGAGAAGGGGTTCCAACATCGGGAGCTGGATGTCTTACTACCGGCATAGTGATCACATCGAATCTGTCCCACAAGTGATTTAGCTTGCTTCGAAGCAGAGATCTTGCCTGCTGTATCCTCATGAATATGTTTGGGCCGTATGCAAAGGCCGACATAAGTCTGTATCGGGCGAACTCGCTGTAGTCTTCCTTGTTGGTCCTCAACCAATGAGTGTGATAGGTAGCAGCCTCCACGCCTATCAGCGCTCCGTTCAGTACCCAGAGCCTCTCCAGGTCAGGTATGTCTACTTCCTCGACTCGAGCCCCGGCCTCTTCTAGGGCTCTTACTCCCTTCATCCAGCAGGTAACTACATCATGGGTTCCTATTGGGTCATCGCTACCTATGTATCCGATCACCCCTACTCTTAGACTCCTAGGGTCTTTATTAGTAACCTTGTCTCCATAAGGCCACGCGCTTGCTGGTGAAGTCCTGGGATCTCTCTTGTCCTGGCCTGAAAGCAACGTCATTACCAACGGAAGATCAGAGGTATATCTAACTAGTGGTCCGCCATGATCCAGAGACCAGGATAGAGGCACTGCTCCAAACAAGCTGATTCTTCCGAAGGTAGGTTTCAGCCCGACTATCCCACAATGTGCAGCTGGTATACGTATGGACCCTCCTGTATCTGATCCTAGTCCTACCAAGGCCATACGAGTAGCGACTGCTACTCCAGACCCACTGCTTGATCCTCCAGCATCCTTATCGTAGTTCCAAGGATTAAGCGTATGACCGTATATCGTGTTGTTAGCTCCCGGGGAGTAAGCAAACTCCGACATCCTGGTCTTACCAATTATTATGCCTCCGACACTTCTGATGCGCTCTACCACAGCGGAGTCATAGTCCGGCACCCAATTCTGAAGTATTCGAGAGCCAGCTGTAGTGGGGTGATCTCGGAGTGCAAATAGATCCTTGACTGCTATGGGAATACCATGGAGTGGTCCCTTGTACTCCCCTCTTGCTATGTCTTCCTCTGCTCGCTTTGCTTGCTGCAGGGCTTCATTGCCTAGTACGAGCTGGAAGGCATTCAACCTCTTGTCATACTTCTCTATGTTATTCAAGCAGAATTGGACTAGCTCAACGGGGGATACTTTCCTGCTCCTAACCATCTCAGATAGTTCCAACAGAGGTAGATCTAGTAGTTCTCCGCTCTTGGAGCGTTTAGAAGTGGTACTGGCAGTTTTCATCTGGTTACTGCTACCCTTAGGCGTCTCGTCTGCCTCAAGGGGAGAAGTATGCCAAACGTACTCTGGCATTACATCGTAAGGTAGTCCCCGCATGATATCCTCTGTAAGGAGTACGTTCTGCAGAAATCCGTGCTCCACTATCTTCTCTATATCCTGGTCTGTAAACTCTATATGTTGGGAACTGAGGTTGTTCTTGAGGCGCTCTATAATCTCTGTGACTTCCATCTATGTTTTCCCCATCAAGGAAGGTGTTAGCCTTCTGTAGGAAGTTTACATTAAACAAGAAACGCACGTATCTTAGTTCCAAATTGTCACATGATCTATCGGGGCTGGTGTTATATATTGTGGTAGAGGGTTTGACGGAGGTAAAACTTGGCCCTTATCGATATGGCCGAAGCTAAAGAGATCCAGGTTGATGAGTTCGAGCGTATCTTTCTTTCTTATTGGGAAGAGATATACCTGTATCTGTACCGTATGCTCAGAGATTCTCACGAAGCTGAGGATGCGGCTCAGGAGACCTTCTTGAAGCTCTACTCGAGGCCTCCAGCCGCTAATTCCAACTATAGAGCATGGTTATACAAAGTAGCCTCACGAGAAGGGCTGAACAGGATAAGATCAAATAATAGGAGAACTAAACTCATATCAAAGATTAAGTCGTTGTGGTCTAATGAAGTCGCACCGGATACAACCGACATAGTGTTAGCCAATGCCGAGAGCGTGGAAGTTAGAGACGTTCTGGCCAGAATGCGTCCACAGTATGCGCAAGTGCTTCTGCTGCGACATCATGGGCTTAGTTACGATGAGATATCTAAGGTTACAGGTATATCCAAGAACTCAGTAGGTACTATTCTGGTGCGTGCCGAAAGACAGTTTGCTACCCTCCTGGAAAGAGGAGAAGGAAGATGAGATGTCCAAGTGAAGGCGATCTAAGATCTATGCTTGATGATTATCGTCAGGATCTGTGGGAGCACGTACGATCATGTAAGACTTGTTCCCGGAGGCTGGAGTCCATATCGCAGCAAAGGCAGCTCTCAGCCCGCAAGCTCTTAGCCAATAACTCGGTTAATTGCTCGGCTCAGCAGGCCTACAGGAGTTTTGTCTCGAGGATAGAAAGGAGCAAGAACATGGAATTCAGCGAATTTGGTAGACGAAATCCTAGACCAGTGCTGGCTTTGGTGGCTCTATTGGTGTTGTTGCCGGTGCTAGTACTGCTTACACCTATAAGATCTGCGGCTGAATCGCTGCTTAACGTTATGAGAGTTGAGAAATTCACAGCTATTACCATAGATCCCTCGGAGTTGCCGTTTAATATCCCTGCTGAGAAGTATCAGCAGAAGTGGAATCAGCAGATGGCCGCAAGGTTCGACAAGTACGACAAAGCCGACTTGCAGAGAGAGCTCAAAAAGCACAATATAAGAAAGGTTGACTCTGTTAATGAAGCTTCCGAGATGTACAAGGGCCCAGTAGCTACTATTCCAAAGCAGGGAGCCCCTGAGGAGATCTACGTGTCTGGTCCTGAGAGTGCCAGCTTCACGGTTGATCTGCAGAAGATAAGGGCTGAGCTGAAGGAGGCTGGAATCCAAGGTGTTACTCTGCCCAAGCAGCTTGATGGCAAGACCTTTACCTTGGAAGTCCCCAGCGCGGTTGTTATGAGGTACGGACAGGGTGACTCCGGATTTGTCTTCGTGCAAGGAGAAAGCCCGACGCTAGTTATTCCTGAAGGCGTGAACATGGACTATGTCCGACAGGACATACTTATGACTCCTGGGTTGCCGCCTGATCTGGTCAAGCAGATCCAGAGCATAAAGGACTGGCAACATACCTTGGTGATACCCGTACCTCCTGGGGGAGATAGCAAGAACGTGAGGATAGGCAGGTCCGAAGGTCTTTTGGTCTCCGACCGCACAAGGGAGCATAACCTACTGCTTTGGAAGCATGATGACAGGCTCTATGCGATAGGTGGTAAGATAAGTAGCGAAGATGCCATATCTATAGCAAGGGCTGTAGTCTATCCTTAGAATTCTAATCTATCCTGCCAAGAACTTATCTCTTGGCAGGATAGATTAACCCGCAAATCTACGAGACAACAAGAGGTGTAAAGACTTTGTCCTCTCCAGCTATATATGTTGAAAACCTCCGTAAGGTTTACGGAAATAAAGTTGCGGTTGAATCTCTATCGCTGGAGGTGCAGCAGGGGGAGGTATTTGGCTTCCTTGGACCTAATGGTGCCGGCAAGACCACTACAATCAAGATGCTCAATGGCCTGATAACTCCTACAGCAGGTAAAGTAAGCGTGTTGGGGAAAAAGTTGGGCGATCTGGAAGCTCGTAAGCAGATAGGATTCCTCCCTGAGCATTTCAGGTTTCATGAATGGCTCAAGGCCTATGAGTTTCTGGACTTTCACGGCTCCCTCTATGGTATGTCGAAATCTGATAGAAAGAGGCGAATCCCTGAGGTGTTGAAGCTGGTAGGGCTTGAGCACAGAGCAGACAGTCGACTGAGGACATTTTCTAAAGGGATGCTGCAAAGGATAGGTATAGCTCAGGCCATCCTAGCTAATCCTAGGCTTGTCTTTCTGGACGAACCCACAAGTGCTTTGGATCCTATAGGCAGGAGAGATGTAAGAGATCTTATAGTCTTCCTGCGCGATAATGGTGTTACCGTGTTCCTGAACTCTCACTTGTTAAGCGAGGTTGAGAGAGTCTGTGACAGGATAGCGATCATAAAGGAAGGTAAGGTGGCAGCTATAGGACCAGTTGATGAGCTTCTCCATGCTGAGCACATAGTCGATGTTAGAGCAACTAATGTCACGCCATCTCTCCTGGAAGCTATTTCCAACAGATTCAGGTTGATAGATCATTCCAGCAATGGTTACTTCTCAGTATCTGTGCCAGAGCAAGAAGTGCCTGCACTCGTCGAAATGCTTGTGGCAAGCGGTGCTAACCTGTATGAGCTCAAGCCCAGACAGAGGTCTCTGGAGGACATATTCGTAGATATAGTACAGGTGTCGGGTGACAGATGAGGTCGTTATTAATAGCTAAGTTCACATTCAAAGAGGCTCTGAGGAAGAAGCTTGTCATAGGCGTCATATTGCTCAGCATAGTGTTTGTCGCTCTGTATGTTTGGGGTTTTTCATCTCTGAAGAACAATTTTGATGAGCGGATTGCTTCTGGTAACCCTCCACCATTTAGCTTTGAGTTCTTTGCGAATGCCCTGGTGCTCATGGGATTCTACACAGTTAATTTCCTGTGTGGAGTAATGGCTATCTTCGCCTCTGTGGGAAGTATAGCCTCGGAAATAGATAACGGCACACTGCACTCTATAGTCCCTAAACCTATAAGGCGGTGGGAGATAGTGCTGGGTAAATGGCTAGGCTATGCGTTCATGCTTGCTATCTACGTCTTGCTTATGTGTGCTGCGGTGGTGATTACCGGCAAGCTCATTGGAGACTACGTACCTCCCAGGTACATATATGGCTCGCTTCTGGTAGTGCTTGTGGGGATCGTGTTACTATCCATCACCGTGTTGGGCAGTACTCTTTTCTCTAGCCTGACCAACGGCATAGTGGTTTTCATGCTGTATGGTGTATCCCTTATGGGGGGGATAGTAAAGCAGGTAGGCGAGATACTCGACAGCTCGACTCTCAAGAACATTGGGCTGGCAACTAATCTGGTGATCCCAAGTGACACTCTTTGGCGATTGGCTTCTTATGTTATACAACCCAGGTTTTCCTTACAGATGGGGCCGACTCTCCTAAGCTCTGATACCCCACCTAGCAATATGATGGTAGTCTATGCTTTTGCCTATATCGCGCTGGCTTTACTGATAGCTAACTGGATTTTCGCCCGTCGTGACCTATAAAAAGCTGGTGAGCCGCTTGAGGAATGGCTCACCAGCTTATACTGTGGAGGGTTCTATGCCTGTGGCTGAGCGGACTCCGCTGTGCTGCTCAGTTGAGGCTGCTCGCCAACGCTTATCTTGATCTGCTTTGTCCTGACCTCCTCTACCTTGGGTAGAGTCAGAGTCAGCTCTCCATGCTCGAAGTGAGCCACAGCCTTGTCCGCCTCAACTGGCACAGGCAGGGTAATCGTTCTACTGAAGGAACCTAGGCGCCTCTCACGGAGCACATATCTTGCATCCTTAGGCTCCTCAGCCTTGTAGTTACCAGAGATAGTCAGGGTCTCGCCCGTAATGTTAACCTGGATATCCTCGGGCTTGAACCCAGGCAGAGAAGCCTTGACTATGTAGTCGTTGTCTGTCTCAACGATATCTATAGGCACCCAGTAACCAGTCTCATCGCCTCTGCCGAGCATCCAGCTAGTGGGTCTAACAAAGCTCTCCTCAAAGAGCCTGTCCATAGCCTCGCTCAGTCTAATCATCTCTCTGAAGGGGTCCCAGAAGTTCCTGTTCAGCATATCCGCTCACCTCCTTTCTGTAGACTCCCGACTCATCTTTCACCATTATATATACAAAATCTAATAGCTAATGTCAAGTCTAATCAGTAAAGAAATTCGATTTTATTACCATTAGTGCTACATATAACTTTTGTTATAGAATGCCCATATGAAGAAGCAGCCTATGAAGGTAACAAGAAGAAGGTTTCTAGCCTCAGTAGCAGTTGCCCCCTTAGTGTCGGCTGTGAAAATACCTGATCTCGGAGGTGGAAAGTTGTCTGATCTACAGCAAAGAAGTCCAAAGGCAGAGGTGCCTCTCTCGGATCTACCATTTCATTCATTTGAGAGGATTTCCATGGGGCTTAGAGGGGTAGTATGTACCTCTAACCCTTTGGCTTCAGATGCAGCTATGTGGGCTCTCAAAGCCGGGGGAAATGCTTTTGACGCTGCCCTGGCTGCTGCAGCTGTGCTTACGGTAGTGGAGCCACAATCCAGTCATCTAGGGGGTGATGTCTTCCTGGTAGCTTATGTGGCGAAGGAAAATAAGGCTTATGCTCTCAATGGAAGCGGGAGAGCTCCTAGGGATATTGATATTAGCGACTTTGCGAGTGGTATCCCTGAGAGGGGGCCTCTTGCTTCCACCATCCCTGGGGCGGTTCATGGCTGGTGCGAGGTCTCTAATAGATGGGGTAAGCTGCCTCTGAAGACTGTGTTGCAGCCAGCTATTGATTATGCTCGTAATGGTTTCCCTATGAGTGTTAGATTAGCACGTAGCATATCCACGCTTGCTTCGGTTATTGACATGTCTTCTTATGCTAAGCAGCAGTTCCTTTCAACGGATCCGAAGCCAGGAAATATCTTACGACAGCCTATGCTAGCGAGGACTTTGGAGGCTATAGCTGATAGGGGAGTTGAAGGGTTTTACAATGGCGAGATAGCAAAGGAGATGGTGAGGGGCATAAGGGAGCAAGGAGGGGTATTTTCTGAGGCCGACCTTGCGGAGCATAAGACTATTGTGGTGGCCCCAATTAGCACCACCTATAGAGGGATAGAAGTCTTAGAACAGCCTCTGGTTTCTCAAGGCCATATACTGCTTGAGGAGCTGAATATAGTTGAGAACTTCGACTTGAAGAGTATGGGGCTTCTCTCAGCAGATACACTTCATGTGCTTATAGAAGCCAAGAAGCTAGCTTTTGCTGATAAAGATAGGTATTGGGGAGATCCTGAGTTTAGCAAGATTCCAGTAGAAGAATTGATATCCAAAGATTGGGGTAGGCGCAGAGCGGAGGAGATAGACCTTAGAAGAGCTAATCCTCAGCCTAGTTTTGGTCATATGGGCAGATCTGGCACAGACACAACCTATCTTGCAGTAGCAGATTCGGAAGGAAATGCTGTAAGTTGGATACAGAGCATATTCTTTGTGTTTGGAAGCGGTGTGGTTGCTGGTAATACTGGTGTATTGCTCAATAATAGGATGAATGGCTTTACTATACAGCCCGGATATCCCAACACTCTAGAGCCTGGAAAGCGCCCGGTACACACTCTCAACGCCTACATACTCATGAAGGATGACAAGCCCTGGATAGTAGGTGGGACTCCTGGTGGTGATTATCAGGTACAGACCAATCTGCAGATAATTACTAATCTTGTGGACTTTGGCTTGAACATTGCTGAGGCGATCGATGCTCCGTGGTGGGGTTCCTTGGAGGGAAATAATGTTCGTATAGAGCATAGGGTCCCGAGAAACACTTTGACCGAGCTGGAAAATAGAGGGCACTACTTAGATGTGATTGGTGCTTGGGCAGGAGATAGAATAGTGCAACTTATACAATTTGCCCCTAATGGAGCTCTGCTCGGAGCTTCTGACCTACGGGGTGAGGGTTATGCGGCCGCCTGGTAGTCTAAAATTATTGAAAGGAAATATGATCAGAATAGAGGGAACTACAGATGCCTAAGTTGTATCCACTTATTTTTGAGCCCGAGCTCAAGGAAAAGATATGGGGAGGAAGGAGACTCGAAACCATACTTGGTAAGAAGCTACCTCCGAATGTACCCATAGGAGAGTCGTGGGAAGCCTATGGGGGGAACATCGTGGCTTATGGCGATTATAAAGGGATGACAGTTGACCAGCTGGTTGAGGAGCTCGGCAGTGATCTGCTCGGTAAGCGAATTTGGGAATCGTACGATGGCATATTCCCCCTCCTTTTCAAGTATATCGATGCTAATGAGTTCCTGTCCGTACAGGTTCATCCGGATGATGAGTATGCTCGGACAAAAGCTGGCTATCCCAAGGGTAAGACCGAGTCTTGGTACATAGTACATGCTGAACCTGGCGCCAAGCTAGTGCACGGCTGGAAGAAAGACACCTCACCAGAAGAGGTAGAGGATGCTGTAAGGAACAATAAGTTGGAGGGGCTGCTCGAGTACATAGACGTACAGGCGGGAGATGTAGTCTTTGCCCCTGCTGGTACTGTGCATGCCATTGGGGGGGGGATCCTTCTGGCTGAGATTCAGGAGAACTCTGATATAACTTATAGACTATACGACTGGGGTAGAGTAGGATTCGATGGCAAGCCAAGAGAGCTACATATTAAAGAATCTTTGGAGACTCTGGACTATAAGACTACAGAGCAGCATAAGAATACACCATTAAGCGTTGCCCAGGATGGTGTAACTCGAGCTTACCTTGTAGCTTGCAGGTACTTTGTAGCCGAGCTGATGACTGGAGCTAGTGCATTCGAATTGGACTTCCAAGGCGATAGATTCGAGATCTTATCTCTGGTATCTGGTGTTGTGAACCTAGAGTGGGCTGATAATAGAATTAGTTTGCGTCCAGGCACTACAACGCTGGTCCCAGCAGCTCTAGGAAGATTACGGATACTCCCTGAGAGCGAAGATGTAAGAATGCTGCGTATGTACGTGCCCAGCGGGTTGAAAGAGGACGTTGTGGAACCTCTGCTCTCGGCTGGTTACTCCTTTGAGCAAGTATTAGCTCTAGGGGGTGATATCAGGCATAACGATATAGCTAGCTTAGTACAGAGGTAGTCACAGATGAAACAAGCTGTTTCCAGGGTTGTGGAAGCTGCAAGATCTGCTGGGGTAGATATAACACCTATAGAATACGAAAGTAAGACGCATACAGCCCAGGCCGCAGCAGATGCTATAGGGGTTGAGGTCGGGCAGATAGTAAAGTCACTCATATTTCTGGCTGGAGATGGTTACCTGTTGGTGTTAGTGTCAGGCAAGAACAGGGTGGATGTAGACAAGCTGGCAAGGATAGTTGGGCAGGAAGTTAAGAGGGCTGATGCTAAGACTGTGAAAGAGCTAACTGGCTACACCATTGGAGGGGTGCCCCCTGTGGGACATGCTCAAAAACCACTTGCCGTACTTATGGACCAGGACCTTCTGGGGTATGATGTAGTGTACGCAGCTGCGGGCACGGATAGGGTCAACTTCGCGATAGGCACGACCGATTTACTTAAGATAACTGATGCCAAACCCTGCGATATAAAGGATCGGCAGGATTCCTAGCTGATATTCTCTGGCTATTATCTATAACATTCTGACAGTAACGGGATCAACGACTATATTACTTCTCTTCCTCTATAACTATTGTGGGATTGGCAGGAGGTTCCAACTGCCCTGAAGGCGTATGGTACTCCTTCCCTATTGGTGGACACTTGTCTAGCGTAATGGTCTTATCCATCTGCCGAGTGCCAGGTAGTGCCCCTGCCGGCACGTCGTCTGGCAAACTGGGATCGTGCAGGATGTGCCGGAAGCTTCCCCCGAACCTGGATGCCACCTCGAGCTTAGGCCCACTACCGGGATTTGAGCTGTCAAGCACATACAGTAGGTAACTGTATCTGCGTGCTTCCAAAGGTTTATTGGTCTGGCCTTGTACGTCGCCCAAGTCTACATCCGTCTTGACTACTACTATTGCCAGGTTATCTTTGGCCGGATCGATGTCTGCTGAGGGGCACATCCCAAGCCCTAGCAGGTCGTCAAGCACCAGGTCTCTTACCAGCAGCACTTGCGGGGTACCGCTCAGCACCTTGTGTTCCAGAGTAAACTTCAGGGCCCTCTGGGAGAGCTCCTGCTTGGTAGCCCCATCCAAATATGCCTCCTGGGAGGCAACTTGTTTGTAGTTATTCTTTATGCCCCCAATCGCCAATACCCCTACTGTTAGGGCAAATAACGTTACTAACGCCAATGCTAACCCTATGATCCATGAGCGCTTCATCTTTGGTCTCCTGGTTAGTACCCGTAGATGTACCAAGTGTGAGTGTCGCTATAGCAGATGCTTATGTCAGCGTTTCTCCCACCCTCTTCAAAGCTTTCGTAACAATAATATTTCCAAGAGCCGCTTCTGTATCTGTTATATTCAGACTTTATTTGGCGTGGTAGGCGTGTGTCTGGTCTACTCTCAATGCCTACAGCAACTCTTTCTAGGTAGTAGGCACCGATGTATACTTGGTCAAACGTCTGGCATCCATTGCCTGAGCACCATATGATCGACCATTCGTTATTAGTATCGTTAAGTCTAACTCTGTAGATGTAATGAGTATTTTCTCCCAGATTTATACCTGTTTTGGTTACCACAAATGGTGTGCCGTTCTGATCTTCAAAAGCATAGTAAGGATGTAACTTGCAATCGTAGTTGGATCTTGCTGTGCAGTCTCTGGTAGAACCTACCTCTACATAAGGGCCTATGGCCCAATTGGTTAATCCAACAGGAGCGGCTTGCCATCCGGTGGTAATAGCTGTCGTGTCTATGCTGACGTAAGATTCAACACCATCATATGTAGTAGACCTGTGAAAGCTTATTCCATAATTATTAGCTGATGCAGGCTGGACAAGCAGAACGCCAATTATAATGCTCGCTATTACTGCAATTGCTTTAGACATATTATGTGTCCTGCTACATTGTCAGGAAGAGTGTAGCATGGAAAAATGTTTTGTCAAGTTGGAGGCTGGCAATTAATGAACATATATGCCCTGGCTCGACTTTTACTAGATGATCTATCTATAGCTCATCATCGTCGTCAGGTGTAATCGATGGCTCGCCTACCCTAAGTCGCCTTTCCAGTCTATAGATGGGTGCTGGCATGAAGCTGAGCACAATAGTAGACACTACCGTGGTAAATATTGCTAGCCAGTACATGCCTATGCCTACAAGCATTCCAATGGATGCCACAAGCCATATGGTAGATGCTGTGGTTAATCCTCTGATGCTGGAGCCAGATCTAAATATGGTGCCAGCACCCAGGAATCCTATCCCTGACACTATCTGGGCTGCTACGCGCGCTGGATCACGAGTTACTTGTCCGCTGACCATGCTGAACCCATAAATGGATGCTAAGGTGAATGCGGTTGTGCCAGCCGCTACCATCATATGGGTACGTAGTCCCGCTGGCTTATTTCGAGCCTCGCGCTCAAAACCTATAATTCCTCCAAGTATAAGGGATAAAATTATCTGCCCACTCATGATCAAATCATGAGTGGAGGGCAGCATGTCTTCGAACAAAACAGGTCATCTCCTCTCTAGTAGGTATGATTATGTTTGCTTTTCTGGAGGTTGCTCCCAACCACAAGCTCTTTCTACGGCGCGCTTCCAGGTAGCGTAGAGCTTGTCTCTTTCACTGTCACTTATAGAGGGCTCGAATCTGCGGTCCTCTCGCCAGTGTGCTCTTAGATCTTGTTGATCAGTCCATACACCAGTTGCCAGTCCAGCCAGGTAAGCGGCTCCAAGTGCTGTGACCTCAGTCATGGTTGGTCTAACTACAGGCACTCCAAGTATATCAGCTTGTATCTTCAGCAGTAGATCATTTCTTACCGCGCCACCATCTACTCTGAGCTCATGCAGCTCTATGCCCGAATCTGCGACCATGGCTTCGACCACATCTCTAGTTTGAAAAGCTATAGACTCCAGAGTAGCTCTCGCTATGTGAGCAGCCGTAGTACCCCTCGTTATACCGATTATTGTACCACGGGCATATTGATCCCAATATGGTGCACCCAGGCCCACCAGTGCCGGCACGAAGAAGACGCCTCCGCTATCTTGGACAGATGCGGCCAGCTGCTCTACTTCTTCAGAGTTCTTTATTATCCCCAACCCATCCCTTAACCAGCCAACTGCTGCGCCAGTGACGAATATAGATCCTTCAAGAGCGTATTCGACTTTGCCATTGATACCCCAAGCTATAGTGGTAAGCAATTTATGCTTGGAATGAGTAGGCTTTTCCCCTATGTTCATGAGACAGAAAGAGCCTGTGCCATACGTGTTCTTCGCCTCCCCAGGTGAGAAGCAAGTCTGTCCAAATAGAGCTGCTTGCTGATCTCCGGCCACTCCCGCTATCGGGATCTCAACGCCGAGGATGCTGCTATCAGCATGGCAGATAATCCCGGAATTGTCACATAAGCCTGGAAGTATATGCCTGGGGATATTCAAGTCTGCCAATAGCTCATCAGACCATTCAAGCTCGTTTATATCAAAGAGCATGGTGCGAGAGGCATTAGAGTAATCGGTAAGATGTACTTTACCACCTGAAAGCTTCCATAGCAGCCAGCTATCTACCGTGCCAAAGGCTAGGTCGCCTTGTTCAGCCCTCTTGCGCACTTCAGGGTCTTGCTCCAGCATCCAGAGGATCTTGGTAGCAGAGAAGTATGCATCTGGCACAAGTCCAGTTATCTGCTGGTATCTCTCTGCCTTGCCTCGCCTGAATATATCGTCTACGAGGTGGGATGTTTGCCTGCTCTGCCAGACGATTGCCGGACCTACAGGCTTGCCTGTGGCTCTATCCCAGAGAATCGTCGTCTCTCGCTGATTGGTGATGCCGATAGCAGCTACCTGAGATATGTCCAGCTGTGACTGCTGGACTGCTTCCTTCATCACCGACAGGGTTACTTCCCATATGTGCTCGGCATCCTGGTTGACCCAGCCCGGATGAGGATAGATCTGCTCTATGGGTCTTTGAGCTAGAGATACTATGTTCCCTTCTTGGTCAAAGATTATAGCTCTGCTTGATGTTGTGCCCTGATCAAGGGCAAGCACATATTTAGACATCTACTCCTCCTGTCGGTACTAAGTATCAGCCTAGAAAGTGCCAGAAGGTATGCTGAGACGAGAGTTTCGAACGAATGCCAGGTAGCTCTCTACTTCCTGGTCCTGGCGTTCTTTGGTCCAGCCCAGCAGAGCTGCCATCTCAGCTCCTACGGCGCTTACCGCCTTCTCACCTCTATCTTCTGAAAAACCTATGTCGCTTCTTCTTAGCATGTAATCTGCTACGGTACATGCATACTCTTTGGTAACGGCGTGCTTGACATCAGCTCTGGTATCGGGATAGTCAGGATGTAGTCTTGATGATAGGTCTGGGTCCTCGATGGTCATAGCTGCCACCTCTTTGTATCTGGACCCATACAGCCTTATCATGTGCTCTATCTGCTCCGCATCCAATGGATATCTGTCGACGTGGCTGGCTAGTTGGTCGAAGAGATAATCTGAGAATTTACCGGTATATCCTCCGGGCAGGGGTACGGCGGCAGTCTTGCTCGGTATCTTCACTCCCAGCTGTTCACAGGCGAGGTCTACCACGTCCTTTGATATGCCCCTATAGGCCGTCAGCTTGCCGCCTATAAGCGAGATTATGCCCTTGATGCCATCTCTTTTGTAGTGGTCCAGAATTATATGTTTTCTTGTCACTTTGGACTCAGGTACGCCCTCTATCTTTGCAAGCGATCTTACTCCGGCGGTTGTGTAGTAGATAGTGTCGAAACTTTGTCCTGGGAAGGCTCTCTTTACCTCAGACAGTAAGTAATCTACATCTTCCTCAGTAGCTGTGACCTCATCCATGTCACCTTTATAGTCAGTATCGGTAGTTCCTATATAAGAGAACTTTAGCCAGGGCACTACGAAGAACAGCCTTTGGTCGCTTCGGGCAAACAATACCGCTGCATCTTCACTGATCTTTGGAGTTACCAGATGAACCCCCTTAGTTGTTCGGATGAGATCATCTCCCAGTCCGAGATCTGAAGCCACCTGGTTTAGCCATGGGCCGGAAGCATTAATCACCAGCCTGGATGTTACCTCGTACTCCCGGCCGTCAAGAAGATCCAGAACTCTAACACCATTGATGCTACTGTTAGATCTTAGTAGGCCAACTACCTTGGCATGATTGAGTATTACCGCACCGTTTTCTTTGGCGGATATGATGTTTTCAACACACAACCGCTCTGTGAGGGGTGCGGTTGCATCGTAGTACATGGCTGCCCCTTGTAGCTTGTCAACAGCTATGCCAGGTAGTCGCCTAATCGTCTCAGCTCTACTTAGGAATGTATGGTTGGGCAGACTCTTGTCGTAGCTGAGTAGGTCATAAAGGATCATGCCTACTCTAAGCTTGTTTCTATAAATGAAGCCCTGATCATATAGAGGGAGTATGAACGACAGAGGGAATACTAGGTGTGGGGCTATCCTCAGGAGGATCTCTCTTTCTCTCAGGTCTTCCCTGACCAACTTGAAGTCGTACATCTCAAGGTATCTTAGTCCACCATGTATAAGCCTGGTGGCTGCGGCGGTTGTGCCGTGACCAAAATCCTCCTTCTCGAATAGCGCTACCTTCAGCCCTCTCATGGCAGCGTCTCGGGCTATCCCTGTACCCATAATGCCGCCGCCTATGATCGCCAGGTCGAAGTTCCTGGAAGTTGCTGACCTCCACTCTTCCTGTCTGGAAAGCTCATCCATGAAGTCACCCCGAGCGATTGATAGAATTCTTGCAAAGCAGCTAACCTAGAGTATTAGCTTGCTCTAGACAGCTGTAGCAGTCGACGCAACACTTCCAAGTTTGACAGCAGTCCTATAGAAAGCAGTGTCTCTCTTGGCTTTCTTAGTATACTACCAATTGCTAGTAGAGCTAAACGTACATCTCTCGTCATCCCTATAGATAGCATGCTCGAGGGTATCTGACCTAGTTCAGCCTCTATCCTTGCTCGGGAGTAAGGTACCAACAGGCTACCTGACAGTGCTAGTGAGCCTGCTAGAAGTGATGATCTAGACTCAGTGCTGAGTGCCATACCTGTGATCACAGCAGAGTCAGCCCATCTGTCCAATATGGAGTCAAAAATAGCTCCTTGACTTGACTGCTGTAGCCTGACCCTTGCGATCTCTCCATCACAGCCATCTATTATGGAGGACAACTGTACTAGTAGTCCTCCAGGGACATAAGCTTTTCTGGCGATAAGTAAGCTACCTGCTACAGCTAGCAGCAGGCTCATTATACTTATCTGGTTGGGAGTTGTAGGCGTATTGGCCAATAATCGGGTTATTCGTCCGCTTATGTGCCTGTTAAGGTTTCTGGAGACAAAACCATCCTTTCCGGAGGGTGCCCAGCTCATGATCACATCTATGGCTTTTGCCATATCTTCCGGAGTGTCGACGTCGATCCAGGGCAAACCCTGAAGGTCACAGGCGACTATCTGCCTGCCGGAAGACAGCCACATACGTTTGATCGTGTTCCAGCTTAGGGCTTCATCTTGTGCAGGCACCAATTCCCTAAGTGAATCTCTGTGACACAGGAAAAGACCAGTATCTATCGCGTTGAACTCAGGAATCTTTTTGCCAATGTCCAGGATCCTGTCGCCTCCCAGCCTTACTTTGGTAGCCTCTTCGACATCGGCAAACCTTGGCTTCGTATCCACAGCGGCGACGAAATCGCCATCGCACTCCAGCAACATCTTCACCGACTGAGGTGGATGTAGGTGGTCTACCATCGCCACTACGAATCGCTCAGGCATATGATCAAGCCCTGCCATTACAGACGTACCGTTACCCCTTTGGTAATCTGGATTTGTAACTATAACCACATCCAGCTTTCTGGAAGCGGCGAACTTTGAGACCTCATCACCTCTGTGGCCTACTACGACTACGATCCTTCCATCCACTCCTCCCAATCTCAGCGTGCGGATGGTCCTTTCAAGCAGGGTTAGACCTCCGATCTTTACCAGAGGCTTAGGGCTGCCAACGCACTGCAACCTTTCACCAAGCCCTGCAGCGGGAATAATCGCTCCAAGAGCATGCTTGCTCATACCCACCTCCAGTTAAACAGAAAATAATGAGACATAAGAAAAGCCCGGAGGCTTGCTCCGGGCCAAGCGGTATGGTCCTGTGAATGCCTCCTTTCGTACGCCTACGGGGTTAGCTGACGGGTTAGGGTCGAAAGGCTACCCTGTCCAAGTGGACTTCACCCCAATTACTTGGTTCCCCCGTTCCCTTCGAGGGATTCGGCTCAATCGTATATTTTGTCTCTAGAACTATAGCATACTAAGAAATCTAGGACTATGCCAAATACAAACAGGAGCGATACGGCATCGCTCCTGTTACATCTTTGCTAGATTTTGTTCTACGCAGCGCAGTTCTTTTCCTGCCCTGAATCCTTCTGGTTCTCCATTAGGTAGAGGTCGACGAACTTTGCTACGTCTCTGCCTTCCTGCAGAGCCCATACTATCAGGGACTGCCCAATGCGTGCGTCGCCTGCAGCGAATACTCCAGGTATCTTGGTCATCTTCTGGGAGTCTGTGGCTATGTTCCCCCTCTCCGTTAGCTCAAGCCCCAGTTGCGAGACGATGCCTTCAGTCTCTGGTCCTGCATACCCCATTGCCAGCAGTACCAGGTCAGCTGGCATCTCAAACTCAGATCCTGGTATCTCCTTTGCTCGGCGTCTGCCATGCTCATCATACTCCACCTCTATACGAGCAGCGCGTATAGCCCTCACATGACCATTTTCATCTCCCAGGAATTCTTTGGTAGACACGCAGAATTCTCTGGTTCCACCCTCTTCATGAGCTGCTGAAACAGTAAACACGTATGGTAGTTCGGGCCATGGGTTATTGGGAGCTCGCTCTTTGGGTGGTGGGGCCCACAACTGAAACTGAGTTACTGATTTAGCCTTTTGCCTGTGAGCTGTCCCGAGGCAGTCGGCTCCGGTATCTCCTCCTCCGATAATTACGACGTTCTTACCTTCCGCACTAATGAACTCAGAATCAGGTATGTAGTCACCTTCGCACCTGCGGTTTTGCATGGTGAGGTATTCCATTGCAAAGTGAATGCCTTTTAGATTTCTACCAGGGACATGTATATCCTTGGGCTTGGTTGCACCTATCGCAAGGATTACTGCATCGAATTCCCTTAGAAGCTCATCAGCCGTGATGTCTACACCCACGTTGACGTTTGGCTTGAAGACTATTCCCTCTTGTTCAAGCAGGTTGAGCCTGCGGTTCAGGATAGCGGTGTCCATCTTGAACTCTGGAATACCGTATCTTATAAGGCCACCTATCCTGTCATCACGTTCGAAGACCGTTACCCAATGCCCAGATTGATTCAGACGTTGTGCGGCAGCTAGACCAGCAGGGCCCGACCCTACTATGGCGACCTTCTTCCCTGTCCGGATAGCAGGTGGATTGGGTTTTATCCACCCTTCCCTCCAGGCGTGATCTATGATCTTCCATTCCACCTGCTTGATAGTTACGGGATCTGAATTGATAGATAGCACACAGGAATCCTCACACGGGGCTGGGCACAGCTTACCCGTAAACTCTGGGAAGGGATTGGTAGCGTGTAGGCGCTCTATGGCTTCCTTCCAGTGATTCCTGTACACAAGGTCGTTCCACTCTGGTATTAAGTTACCGAGCGGGCACCCTCGGTGGCAGAACGGCACTCCGCAGTCCATGCAACGTGCAGCCTGTACCTGTACGACATCATCAGGGAGGTCGATATAAACTTCCTTCCAGTCCTTTACACGCTCTTCGACGGGCCTACGAGGAGGGGCGTGTCTGGCGATCTCTATGAAAGCCGTAAGCTTGTTACGAACCATGGCTTACCTCCACAACTTCCTGAGGTTGCTGCTTCTGCTCTTGAAGCACTCGCTTGTAGTCCTTGGGCATAACCTTCACAAACATGGGCAGATAGTAGTCCCAGTTATCTAGGATCCTGGCCGCCACTGAGCTGTTGGTGTACTCATAGTGCTTCTGTATCATCCTGTGGATGGTCTCGATATCATCCTCTTCCAGTCCTTCTAACTCGACCATCTCCAGGTTGCATCTTCTCTCGAAATTACCATCTTCATCCAGTACGTAGGCAATGCCTCCGCTCATACCGGCTGCGAAGTTACGTCCTGTCTTTCCAATCACTACTACCCTGCCACCAGTCATGTACTCACAGCCATGGTCCCCAACTCCCTCAACGACCGCATGAGCGCCGCTGTTGCGTACGGCAAACCTCTCTCCAGCTTTCCCTCGGAAGTATGCCTCACCAGAGGTAGCACCATACAGGGCCACGTTGCCTATTAGGATGTTCTCTTCAGGAATGAATCTGGACTCGCTTGGAGGATAAGCTATGATCTTGCCTCCGGACAGTCCCTTGCCAACGTGATCGTTAGCATCACCTTCCAGCTCCAAAGTTATGCCCTTTGGCAGGAAGGCTCCAAAGCTTTGTCCAGCAGAGCCTCTGAATTTTATATGGATAGTATCGTCCGGGAGCCCTTTGCCTCCGTGCCTGCGTGTGAGCTCACTCCCTAGCATAGTGCCTACGGTTCTGTTGACGTTTCTTATCGGCATCTCTATCCGAATAGGTGTACCGTTCTCGAGAGAGTCTTTGCATAGCTCTATGAGCTGATTATCAAGTGCTGTTTCCAGTCCGTGGTACTGCGACTCGGTACATCTTATCGCGTAGTACTTGTATTCTTCAGGCTGATACAGGATCGATGACAGGTCAACCCCCTTAGCCTTCCAGTGATTGACAGCAGGACGTATATCGAGCTTGTCTATCCTGCCTATCATCTCATCCATTGTTCGGAAGCCCAGTTGAGCCATAAGCTCTCGGACTTCCTGTGCGATGAAGTAGAAGAAGTTCTGTACGTACTCAGGCTTACCGGCAAACCTCTTTCGTAGTACTGGATCTTGTGTGGCTATGCCCACAGGACATGTATTCAGGTGACAGACTCTCATCATAATGCAGCCGAGTACTACCAATGGAGCTGTGGCAAAACCAAACTCTTCAGCTCCCAGCAGGGCTGCGATCACTACATCCCTACCGGTCTTGAGGTGCCCATCGACCTGTACGACGATCCTGCTCCTGAGGTTGTTCTTGACCAGGACCTGCTGTGTTTCAGCGAGACCCAGTTCCCATGGGATACCTGCATGTTTGAGGCTGGATATGGGCGAGGCTCCCGTACCTCCGTCATGGCCGCTGATGAGCACGACATCGGCATGAGCCTTTGCCACACCGGCTGCCACGGTCCCGACACCTACCTCGGCTACTAGCTTGACGCTTATTCTGGCCCTTGGATTAGAGTTCTTGAGGTCATATATAAGCTGTGCCAGGTCTTCGATAGAATATATGTCATGGTGAGGCGGGGGAGATATCAGTCCCACGCCAGGAGTTGAGTGCCTGACCTTGGCTATCCAGGGATAGACCTTGTTACCAGGAAGTTGTCCTCCCTCACCAGGCTTGGCTCCCTGGGCCATCTTGATCTGTATCTCATCGGCGTTTACTAGATATTCGCTTGTGACCCCGAACCTTCCAGAGGCTACCTGCTTGATGGCACTGCGACGCGAATCACCGTTAGGATCTGGGATATACCTGGCTGGGTCCTCGCCACCCTCGCCTGTGTTGCTCTTACCCCCGATCCTGTTCATGGCAATGGCCAGGGTCTCATGTGCTTCTTGGCTGATCGATCCAAAGGACATAGCTCCGGTAGCAAATCTTTTGACTATGGACTCTACAGGCTCTACTTCATCTAAGGGCACAGGTTTGTCCGAGAACTTGAGCTCAAACAAGCCACGCAGAGTAGCTAGCTTCTTGCTCTGGTCGTCTATTAGGCGGGAGTATTCCTTGAATATGTTGTACTGGCCCGAGCGAGTGGCGTATTGTAACTTAGCTATCGTCTCGGGATTGTACATATGGTGCTCGCCGTCTCGACGCCATTGGTACTCACCACCCCATTCCAGATCTGGCTGGCCTGGAATTGGTCTTTCTGGAAAAGCCCTTCGATGACGTGCCAAAGCCTCTTCAGCTATGACATCAAGGCCTACACCGCCTATCCTGGAAGGGGTGCCAGTGAAATACTTCTGGACTACTTCCTGGTTCAGTCCTATGGCCTCGAATATCTGGGCACCTCTGTAGCTCTGCAGGGTAGAGATACCCATCTTGGACATAACTTTGAGCACGCCCTTGTTGACCGCCTTGATGTATTTCTTGACAGCCGTAGCGTGGTCTATGCCCGTAATATGCCCATCTCTTATCAGGTCATCTATAGTCTCAAACGCCAAGTATGGGTTGATACAGCCTGCTCCGTATCCTATGAGCAAGCAGTAATGATGCACCTCCCTGGCCTCTCCGGTCTCTACTATCAGTCCTACTTTGGTACGCTTGCCGTTGCGCACTAAGTGATGATGTAGTCCTGCTGTAGCCAAGAGACTGGGGATAGGCGCTAGGTCCTTACTTACGCCCCTGTCGGAGAGCACCAGTATCGTGTAGCCCTCATCTATGGCCTTGTCGGCTTCTTCAAAGAGCTTGTCGAGCGCTCTCTCCAGCCCCTTTACGCCCTCTCGAGCTGGGAAGAGCATTGGTAGGACCTTTGTCTTGAAGCCAGGAGCCTCAAAGTGCATTATCGCTGCGAGCTGTTCATTATCTATAACGGGCGAGGGTATCTCTATCTGCCTGCAGCTATCGGGCTCCGGCTTGAGCAGATTCTTTTCTGGTCCTAGCAGTGTGTCTACGGATGTAACCAGCTCCTCCCTTATTGCGTCCAGGGGCGGGTTTGTAACCTGTGCGAACAGCTGCTTGAAGTAGTTGAATAGCAGCTGTGGTCTTTCGGAGAGCACGGCTATGGGTGTATCTGTGCCCATGGATCCTACAGGCTCTTCGCCGTTCTTTGCCATGGGAGTTAGGATGATCCTGTTCTCCTCATGCGTGTAGCCAAATATCTGCTGACGCTGGAGTACAGTATTGTGATCTGGCTCAGGCACGCGAGGGGGCGCAGGCAGATCATCTACCTTGACTCGATTCTCCGATAACCACCTGCCGTAGGGCTTCTCACTAGCTATACGAGCCTTGAGTTCGGCATCATCGACTATGCGTCCCTCGACAGTGTCTATTAGAAGCATCTTGCCGGGCTCAATCCTGCCCTTATAAACTACATCTTCCGGTGCTATGTCCAGAACACCTACTTCTGAGGCTAGTACTACCCGATCATCTTTTGTGACGTAATATCTGGCTGGTCTCAGGCCGTTGCGGTCTAGGACGGCACCCACTAGGCGGCCATCTGTAAAGGCCACCGCAGCAGGTCCGTCCCAGGGCTCCATAAGGGAGGCGTGGTAGTCATAGAAGTTCTTCTTGATCTCGCTCATACCCTCGTGGCCCGACCATGCCTCGGGAATGAGCATCATCATAGCATGTGGTAGAGAGCGCCCAGCTCTTACCAGCAACTCGAGGACATTGTCTAGAGTTGCTGAGTCACTTCCTCCCTCCTGGATTACGGGTAGGATGTCCTTTAGGTCATCGCCAAACAGCTCAGATTCCATCTGCCCTTCTCGGGCACGCATCCAGTTAATGTTGCCGCGGAGCGTGTTGATCTCACCATTGTGGGCTAGCATCCTGAATGGATGCGCTAGGGACCATGTGGGGAAGGTGTTGGTGCTGAATCGTTGGTGAACCAGAGCGATAGCGCTTTCCAGCAAGGGGCTTCTCAGATCGGCGAAGTATGCTGGTAGTTGATCCGCCGACAGCATGCCCTTATAAACTAGAGTCCTACAGGAGAGGCTTGGTACATAGAACATGCCTTTGGAGGGTATGTTCGAGTTATCTATCGCCTTCTCTACTCGGCGACGTATTAGGTAGAGCACGCGCTCAAAGTGCTCCTCGTCCTCTATAGCCTCCCCTTTACCTATGAACACCTGGCGCATTAGGGGCTCGCCGCTGCGGGCTATATCGCCTATCATACTGTTGTCCTGCGGGACGTCGCGCCATCCAAGCACCTTTTGCCCTGCTCGCTCTATCTCCTGCTCAAACAATTCCTGGCAGGATTTTGCCTGTTCCTCTACCTTGGGCAGAAAAACCATGCCAACAGCGTATTCGCCGGGATCAGGTAGCTCGAAACCAAGCTTCGAGCACTCAGCCTTAAGGAAATTGTGAGGGATCTGGATCAGAATGCCTGAGCCGTCTCCGGTATTCTTCTCGGCACCTACTGCTCCTCTATGCAAAAGATTCTGGAGTGCAAGTAGTGCTTTCTGGACGACATCGGAAGATTTCCTCCCTTTGATATCGACTACAAATGCTACCCCACAGGCATCTTTCTCAAAGGAAGGGTCATATAGTCCCTCAGCATCGGGCATTCCATATGGACGCTTACATGTAGTTTGCAACTCTTCTCTTTTCCCCATATCCAGACCCTCTTCTCAAAGATTTTTGAAAAAACAAGTTTTGTTTTATAAAACTTGAAGCCTCCTGGTCTGGGAGGCTTCGTCAGGTGGTTGGCAACCGTTCCGACTAACCCCTGACCATCAACCTCCCTCAATCGCTGCTGGAAGGCTAATGCTAAGGACTTTAGTTAGATAGAGCTTCTGTGTTTTTACAGGAAAATCTCTAACAAGCATTGTGAGATCCTTAAACCACAACAGCCCTCGATCCCAGCTCAAGGGACGAGGGCTGCCTCGCGGTACCACCCTTGTTGCCGCCACCTTCAGGTGACGACCACTCATGCGCGCTAACGGGCGTAACCCGTTCGACCCTACTACGATTTCAGGCCGACCGCTCCAGGGCCGCGTTCGGGATAAGAAGCGTCCGAGTCACACCAGCCCTCGGCTCTCTGAGCGTCTTCTTTACCCCTACTATTCCCTTTCGCAGCGTTTCTATTTGTGATTTACTTTAACAAACTTCTCTCGGGATAGCAATAGTTTTCGTCAAGATTTCGTGCAAATTCGCGCAAAAATCCGCATGAATTCTTGCAGGTTACATCTAGACACTATCGCAGTCGCCATCTCAGGCCCTTAGTCACGCCGATGATGGAAAATATCGCACATGCAGCTAATACTGCCAGGTCTAGCATTAGTCTTGAATCATTTATTCCTAGTACTGCTCTCCTTAGAGCGTCGGCTGCGTAGGATGGAGGTAGGAGCCAGCCAAACCACTGTAGTACTTTGGGCAAGCTTTCCCAAGGAATCATCACGGGGGCTGCGAACATCACTGTAATGCCAGCCACTTGGCTAAAGATATTTACTAGTTGGTAACTTGGACTAAGCAATCCTATTGCGGCTCCTAGCCCTGAAAGAGCGAGTGCAGTTAGAGGAAGTATAACCAGTACTAATGGGTTAGGTTTGAAGTTCAGGTCATACATTAGAGTACCGCCTACCATTGCTGCGATGATGCCAGGGAGCTGCAGCACTAGCTTGCTGGTCATGACTGCTACGATAAGACTGGACTTAGAGATTGGTAGTGAAGCGTAGTACAAAAAGTCACCTCTGTCTTTCATCCAACCTAGTGATTGGCCAACCATGGTGATACCTACAAATGTCAGTGAGGAGATGGTGGAACCGGTTATTATGTAGGTCAAGCCCTCTTTTGTCTGTCCGCTGCCTATGATTCCAAGCCCGAATACCAGCAGTAGTGGGAATATAGTTGTGAAGAATATGGTACCTGCCAGCCATCCCCTTTCCTCGAGTATTTGAATAGTGAAGAGGTAACGTACCTCCATCCAAAACCGCTTCACTGTTCATCCTCCAATTCTATCTTGCTACCGGTAACGTGGATGTACACGTCTTCGAGGGAAGGTGGAGAAAGCCTGAAGTCATCTACAAGACCATCAAGTGCGCTAAGTATTTTGTCAGTAGCAGTGCCTACCCCTAAGCGTGGGACGAATACTGCGTACTGGCCTTGACGAAATGGGATGACTCTTCCGAAATCGCGCAGGGTCTCTTCGACCTTAATGGCAACCTCTTCTGTGAGGACATCGGGCTTGATAACCACCTCTAGCCTGACTTCATCACCTAACTGAGACTTAAGTTCCCCCGGAGTACCTATGGCCGCTACCTTGCCTTTGTCTATTATGGCTACTCTCTCAACTATCCTTTCGGCCTCCAGTACATTGTGGGTGACCAGCAGGCAAGTGACCGGGTGCTTGTAATAATTCTGGAGGCCTAGGATGACATCCCATACCATCCTCCTCCTGACGGGATCCAGCTCGTTGGTGGGCTCATCTAGTACTACCAAATGAGGATCTCCCATCAGTGCCATACCCATAGCTGCTACCCTTAGTAGTCCACCAGATAATCTGTCAAGAAACTGCTTGCGATGTTCGGTTAGATCCAGTATCTCCAGTAACCCTTCTGACTGCTTGAGAGCCTGCTCGTGAGATTGACCACGCAGCCTTCCAGTGATGTATAGGGCTCTATCTACTTCTAAGTTGCGCATGGCTATACGAGTCTGGGGCATGTAACCAGCTATTGGTTTGATCTTGTCAGGGAAACGTACAACGTCTATGCCTTCCACATATATACTTCCGGAAGTTGGAGCCAGCAACCCTAGTATCTGCAGGACCAGCGTGGTCTTGCCAGCTCCATTGGGCCCGAGTAGGCCGAATATAGTGCCTTTATCCACCTGTAGTGAGAGATGGTCGTTGGCTACCTTGCCGTTCTTGTACTTCTTGGTCAGATTTCTTACGTCTATTGCTAGCTCAGACCGTTCGCTATCGGCTGTTGACGAGTAGGATGTCGTAGTTGTCAAGCGCATATACAACCTCATACTTTGCAGATCTGGAAATGCTCTCGAAGGCTGTGACCGCAGCTTTTCTTCCCTCTCGTTCCACGTTCTGTTCGGGCAACATGCGTATTCTCTTGTTAGCCTTCCAGAACATCCTGCCCTGGGGCAAACTGAGAGCATGGCCGGCGAGCAACGACCTGCTCTCCTCCTGGCAATGCTGGCATATAGTGGTGATGAAGTGCATGGAGGTTTTTATCGGACACTCGCTATCTGGAGCTAGCTCGATCCACAAAGGTATCGTTGTGCCGCAGGTTAGGCATTGTGTCCTACGAGTACGTAAACCCTGCCCATAATATTCGCAAGCCTCCTTCATGAGTTTGTTGAGCGCGCTATTTAGTGTGGTATGAGATCTTGCTATACCTATATTGCTCCCGTTGATGAGCTGATCATCAGGTGATGGGGTGCATGTGGGACACTTCATCATAAACGTGTCGGTTACCGGGTCCAGCTTGCCCTGTAGCTTGTCTAGCCCACAGAAGGGGCACCATATATCTGTGGGTTGCCATGAGCTTGACGAGGCACCTATGCCGTAGCTCCCTACGTAATCTGGGCGGGAGAGGAGGATCTTTCTAAGAAGCAGTTTGCCTCTGTGTATTCTGACAGCCACTGCTCCTTCGGAAATCCCAAGCTTTCGAGCTATGTCGGCCTGCGGTATTCCTTTAATTACATGCTGCAGTAGGATGGTTCTGGTTTCTGCTGGTAGGTGGCGTAAGGCTTCGTCAAGTATTGTTGCTAACTCCTCACGCTCAAGCTCGATCGACAGCTCTGAATCCTCTACGAGCTCTAGCCTGCTAGAGAGATCTTGGCCGATGATCTCTATACGCCTGTATTCTCTGGCTCTATCTCTTGACCATCGCAGGTAAACCTTACGGGCTATATTGGACAGCCACCTCCACCTGCCAGATGGGTCATGAAGCTTGTGTTTATTGCGCCAGGCCTCGATAATGGCTTCCTGTGCCAGATCTTCTGCAGTATCTGGATCCCCAGTAAGACTCCTGTAGATCCGTACCAGCCTTTCCCTCTCTTGTACCTCAAACGATTGTGCGTTTGGTGTCATAGTGATTGGTAGCCTCCGAGTGCCTTTTCCATATGTATATCGCCACTTGGAGGAGAAATATTACACATTATAGGCTCCTTGTCAGGAATCCCAGGGAGGTTGTCCGCTTTGCTCCCCACAAGCCATTTTTGGAGGGATAGTTCATAATATTTGGGCTTTTCTCTGTGCAAAGACTCAATTCTCAGGGCTACTCACTCTATAGTGCTCTCTGGCGATGGAGACTCTGCGATCTCTTTGGTATCGTCGTCCAGGCTGAAGCCTAATCTGTAGCTTTGCTCTATTATGCCCCGACGCGCAAGCGCGGTTGCCTGATCCAGCTTTGGAAGTAGTTGCGAGCTCGGATTTGCCTGCATTAGCATGTCTCTTACTTGTCGGATGAGATCCAGGGTTTTGTTGAAGGTCATGACCAGGTCGCCCTCTCCTATATCTACCTTGTCCAGGATCTGTGACAAGCTTGCTCCGTTGCACCATGCTCTCATCATACCGAAGAAGTATGGGTTATAGCCTTGTGAGATCTGGACTCCTGCTCTGGATTCGGCGCGCAGTATCCTGGTCTCCAGATCATCTAACTGTCTCCTGAGGTTAATGAGGTGTTTGGGGAGTATATGCATATTGCTGAACTGACGATCTCTGTCATAAGCAAACCATGATAACACTTCCGCTATATCTGGAGGTGACAGGTTGTCAAGATATCCCCTGTATATTAGCTCGCAGATGATTAATCCGTTAGTGTCGAACAAGTTGGCAAGCAGGTCGGTCTTTTCGGTTTGATAACCATCCTCTAGATATCCAAACTGGTGCAACACCGATACTATGCCTTTGAGGACTTTTCTGATCTGGCGCTCGCTCTCACGAGATCGCTCCTCCAGCTCTAGTTCGGCCTCTGCTCTTCTCTGCATCAGGCGAGCAGCTTCTCTAATGTTCCTCTGGTGCTGCTTACGGACTTCGCAAGCATCGCATGGATGGTTGCGTATACGCTCCAGAAGGTCGTTGAGCTCAGCCTGGGTCTGCTCCTCGTCGAATTTCAAGGCCTCCATCTGATCAGAGATGGATAGAGCTATCTGTTCTCGGTGTCTGCGTATTAGTGCTTCGAGATCTGGTAGTTCCAGTTGCTCGATATTAGCCTGTAGCTTGCGCCATACGAGTTCATCCAGCTCAACTATCCCGCCTGAACAAACATCTTCCGAAATCTCTATCGGGAGGTCTATGCGATCTTCGGAGCTGGGTAGGTAGTCTATTTCATTATAGGCAGCGAGCTTGTGCACCTTGCCATCGCATATAAGATGTATGGTGCCATCTGCACTCCTGCCAGCATATATACACCACCCCTTTTGGGATAGGTGAACCATGGTTCCAGGTACCAGAGATCGAAAGAGTTTCCTCAGGGCTTCCCTGGAAGGCTTTTTCCAGGGAAGTTCTTTGAGCCTTTCCTGCAGGGCCCTTTGCTCTCTCCTCAGCTCTTCCAGTCTTTTAGCTATGGCTGTGCGTGTGTGGTTGAGTTCCTGATACTCGCTGAGCAGCTCCTCGCCATCGGAATAACCTATAAGGCAGCCCCTGTCTATGGAGTCTATTTGGACCTGCCACTGCTTGATCTCTTCCGAGATCTCACGGATCTGCCTGTTAGTTTGAAACTGCATTAGGCTCTGCTGCAGAACATACAGCACCCTGTCGCCTTTGGGTGGATCCCAGAGGTTGAGAACGGTGTTATAGCGAAGTACGAAAGCGCTCTGTACGGGGTGGAGTTCTCCGGTAGCTATTTCCATGGCTTCCCTGAAGCTTACCCATGAGCTGTAGGGGACAATTACGTGCCCTATTTTGTCTATACCTCTCCTCCCGGCTCTACCTGCCATTTGCTGAAACTCGTTGGTTATGAGGGGGCGTACGCCTTGCCCATCAAACTTGCTCATCTGTCCTATAACCACCGATCTGGCTGGCATATTTATTCCCAGGGCCAGGGTATCGGTGGCGAACACGACCTTCATGAGTCCTCTGGAGAAAAGCTCCTCCACAAGTTGTTTGAGGATTGGGAGCAAGCCTGCATGGTGGAAGCCTATCCCTTGTCTGGCTAGGTCCAGCACTGTCTTCACTTGCGCAAGATTGCGATCCTCTGGCAGCATCCTCTGAGAGAATAAATCTATAACTCGCTTTATCTCGTCTCTCTGCTCCTTGCTGCTTACCAGTTGCAGGCGCATAGACCTGCATAGCTCGGCTGCGATCTCGCAATCCTTGCGGCTGAAAAGGAAGTATATAGCGGGCAACATGTCTTTGTCTCTCAGGACACGCACGATATCCGGAGGCTTGGGTTCTGTTCTCTCGCTCTCCAAGCTTTCCTGGACGGACAGGTTCACACGCCTTCTGAACCTCTGCCTTGCTTCTCCGCCAAGGCTGAGAAGCTTCTTGTTGAGCTTGCCGTTCTTATCAAAGGCTGGCAGGATAGTGTTATCTATGAAGTAGTAATAGGAAAGCGGTACAGCCCTCTCGTAATGAGCTATCAACTTTGTAGGGCGATGCACTCTGCTTATCCAGTCGGCTATCTCCTGGGCATTGGATACCGTAGCTGACAGGCATATCAGTTGTATGTGCTCTGGACATAGAATTATGGCCTCTTCCCAGGTCGTACCTCGCTCTGGGTCAGATAGATAGTGCACCTCATCGAAGACCACACATGCTACGTCTTCCAGCTCCCATGGAGTCTGTAGCAGCATGTTACGTAGGACCTCAGTTGTCATTACCAGTATGCGCCCATGGCTATTCTCTATGACATCTCCTGTGAGCAGTCCTACATCATCCCCGTATCTGGCCCTGAAATCTCTGTACTTCTGGTTGCTGAGGGCCTTGATGGGCGTGGTGTACATGACGCGATGACCCCTTAGCCACGCATCATGCACTCCGAACTCGGCTATTACGGTTTTGCCAGTACCTGTGGGGGCAGCCACGAGTACGGAGCCTTCCTTAAGGTAGGCGTCTATAGCCTCCTTCTGAAAATCATCCAGTTCAAAGGGGTAGAGTGATTCGAAGCTACTTTTTATATGTTCGTGACTTAGAAGCATCTAGGTAATAAAAGCCTGCGACTCTAGGCGGCGAGCTCGGTACGCAACTACACAAACATGGGTGCCGTCGGGCTGGTGAACTTGTATAGCCTGATACTCAACTATGATCTCTTCGTTTTCATTGAGCCATGCAAGCATCTCAGCCAGCGCGGTTTCTTCATCCTGAGACATGAAAGTTTGAGCCTGCCACATACTTTGTCTATTGCTCCTCCGACAAATAACCGCATCTATTATACATAGACCTGTTCGCGGCTTACAGCTTTACACTCAAGTTTGTCAAGCTCGAATTAAGCAAAAAATTAATTGCTTTTTATTTTGGATGGAAACTTTTGGAACTATTATGCGTTATTAAAAGTAGGGACAGGAAGTTTGGAGCAGACATCCCTCCGAGGGCCAGGAATGGAAGTGGTGAGCCATTCCTGGCCACTGTCCTTTTTAGCAGACCATCTTTTGGCCACAGATAGAAATAGCGCGACTTTCTACTATAGCAGATGTATACAACTTCTCAGTTGTTATTGTTCCATGTATTTGTGCCTAGGATTTTTATCTGAAATAGGTTGCAAGCAGCGCCAATAATAAGTAGTGCTATAGCTAGCACCCAAGATAACTTGTATTCGGAACCTGCCAGCGGCCAAGCCCAGCGATGGATTCTACCGTATTGATTTTGGCCTAACATGCCTACAAGAATCACGAACCCTGTAGGTAGAATAGTAGCTGCATTCGATCCAAGCAGGCTCCGCCCCAACAGCATAAGTCCTATGTAACCAAGCACATTGCGTCCTGCAGCCAGAACGATATCAGCGTTGCTTATTAAGTGTAGGAGGATGCACAAAGTTAGGTTTAATAACGTAATAGCCAAAGTATAGGCCATATCAAGCTCCTGTATCGGGCGGCTAGCGACCGACTCCAGAGAAGGGTTGCCGCTTCCCAGACCCCATCCTAGAACTATGCATATAGCTATTCCAAGTATAAGGGGCATGGGTAGCTTGAGCATATCACCACCGAAGAGGTTTGGTATTGACAGGTACAGATACTTAGAAAGATCGATTGCAAGTGCCGTTAGCAGGACAGTTGGTACACATATCCAGGCGCGGCGTACTTTGAGCCATAGTCTCATTTATCAACCTCGAGATGTGGTAAAGAGCCACACTTTTGCGCCATCTGAAAGTTCCTTTTGTACCATGTCCTTTGTTCAGGTATCGACATGCGACGTACCCTTGCTACGGTCTGCAGTACATCTGAGGGGAATTCATTAGAGATTTGATCGGCCGTTAGCCCAGCTACTTCGTCTAACCAGGCGTTCAAATATTCTTGCCTATCACCTCCTATCCAAGGTCTGTTTTCAGGGCAATTGGGCGTAGGAGGTAACATGCTGTAGGCCAAGGAATTAGCGATGATAATCCTATTTGCTTCCAAGCTGAAGCCAAAGCTGTTCTCACCTCGTTTGAGTGAATAGTGCTCGGAAAAAGTGTTGGGCACGCTTATTCCCATTGATTGCCAGGCTGTGGCAGCCTTTCTTGCGATTTCGGACACTTCAAGAAGCCTTGACTTATGCTCTGGCCATACACACACCTTAGGCCATTGATTTGAACAAACTAGATATTTGGGATTCCTAGGAACCAAAGGGTCCGGTCCCATCCCCTGTACTAACGAGGCTCCTAAAGCTAGGCCGATAATAGCTGGCAACAATGAGGTAAGCAAGATAATGATTCGTCTTCGAGGGTTCAAAATGATAAGAGCTGCTAACATAAACCCCAATGCTAGGAAAATGGTCCCTTCCATGGCTCCGGGTGCCAGATCAGTATCCACGCTACAGCATCCAGATAGATCGCCAGTTAAGTGTCTTACCCAAAACGCGTTGAGTCCGGGAGGTAGGGTCATCCAAGAAAACAACACTATCAGAACTGCTGGAGCTGCTATTACAGGGGGAAGCCAGATACCAGCTGTGAATCCTATTAGTGTTTGTGCCAAAATCACGACGATAGCTACTAACAGGATACGGAGATCAGGTATTAATACTCCTCGGCTTAACAGTCTAAACGCTATAGAAATCATAATGGTGGTCCACCCTACACAGAGTGGAGCTATAACCGCTGACAGAGCAATGTAGAGCGAAGGACGAACATGTGGTAGATTCCACCAGTGAGCGCGACGCAGACGCCCTGCTTCCCATGCAGCAAGCGCGGCACAAATTGGAGCTACTAATACGATCGAGAATTCCCCAGCCCCTGTCAAGGCCGGTGGATAAGGCTCTGGGGGCGCAATTATAGTATTGGAGATGGCTATTGCTATAACTACTACAGCAGGGAAAAGCCAGGCAGCAGGGCTAATGCGCAATATAGTTCGAAGTGGCATCAATACTCTCCCTTGATTACCCTTGAATATGCAACCTCAGCTCTGCGGTCATCAGGTCTATTTGGGGCCATCGACATGAAATCTTCTACTGTGCCAGTGAAACGTATCTTGCCAGCTTCTAGTACCACGACTGTATCAAACAGCTCTGATAGATCATCGACCTGGTGGGTAGATACCACTATGGATACATTTGGAGGTAGGTGGGACATTATCTCTCGAAAGCGTGCTCTTTGAGAGGGATCAAGCCCTACACTTGGTTCGTCAAGAAGCATTACTGAGGGATCGTGTACAAGTACCTGGGCCAACCCCACTCTTCGTAACTGCCCGCCGGAGAGCTCAGAGGTCTTAATATCCATAAGTCTCTTTAATCCTACCTTGTCCAATGCTTGGGCAGCTGCTTCCCATGCGCGAGCTCTACTTAGTCCCTTCAACCACCCTGCATAGGCCACTTGCTCCCTTGTGGTAAGTCCTGGTACTGCATAGATATATTGTGGCATCCACCCCACAGCTTGCCTATAGGGCGCTCTCTGCCTGCGATGTCTTGGGTTGAGATTTCCTAGGCGAACGTGTCCATGTTTGGGAGCTAGTAGATTAGCTCCTATGGACAACAGGGTGGTCTTTCCTGCACCGTTGGGTCCCAATAACACTGTTCTACCCGCAGGCACGTTCCATGAGAAGTTATCCAGGACCGGAGATGCGGACCTCCAATAACGAAACGTAATACTTTCAAAAGAGAGTGTCATTGCTCCTTCCAGTTAGAAGTATATTTGTCATCGGATTACGAATCGAGACATGCTCCCTAGTTGGTTTGGCCTTAAAGTAAAGTAAGGATATTAGCAGCTAACTAATAAAGCTCTTTCGGACCAGTGACTAGTAGGATACCCAGACTCCAGGATTGGAAGTACTAATATTAAAGCTGCAGTTAGTACAACCGTTTATCTCCACGATAGTAAAGTGATAGTTGCCAGAAGAGGCCATCTCTCCGTAGTCTCCTAATGCTGAATTCCAACAGAAGAACTTAATTCTTCCCATGTTTTTATCTATTAGAAGTCCTTCTTTGGTTAGCTGTATTGTAACATTGTCATTTGGATCATTTGCATAGTTGTTGTCTCTACATCCTGCAAGCCTGATTTTAGTGTGTGCATGGTCATAATGCCCATCATACCAAGTGCGCGAGTCGAAACCTGTCAAAGCTGCTGTTATGTAAGACGTAAAGTCGCCTTCTGCTTTAGCTATACCTGTTAATCCTAAGAGACAGACAAAAAACGTGATAAATCCTATCTCCTTCTTCATAATTGATACTCCTTGTAGTTCTTGAGGCAACCCAAATGTTTATGGAGGTTTCATGTAGTTGAGTGTAGTAATAATAATAATAAGTGTCAAGATCTAAGTTGGTTTTGTTAACCTGTCATGAAAAGATGCGATTCTGCATTCGTTGAATAAGTCATGGCTTTCTTGGATAAGATTAGTATTTGTGGCCAATCAGAATATTTGGACAGGTTGGTAAGCACGCTAGTTGTGCATGAAGCAGCTAAGAGCAAGGGGCATGGATAAAGCTAGTTTATAGCTGCAGGCTCTCTATTTATATTCTATGTGTCTGCTATTCTTTTCAATATATACTTATCTGGTTATATACAAAAGATCTTTCGTTAGGCTAATAAGATGGTATTTGTGATTTGTCATACGGGAGCAATTGGTTTATTCTTATACCATGTCTTGCTGGGTGCATTATCTAGTATAGAGGAGTGAGCTATGGCTAAGATCTCCATTCCTATACCTGAAGTTGTATGGAGAAACGAGACGTTCGACATCCCTGAAGATAAGATCCAGGTGGTCATGGAAGCCCTACAATCCAGGCAGGAAGCTATTATAAAGAGCGTTGCTCAAAGAAACGAGGAGATATTACACAAACTGCAGTCTCTAAATTTGAGCAAGCAGGGGATGAGCACATCCCGCAGGTTCTTGATGTTGGGCTCAGGGATGGCCACTGGGCTATTGCTCGTAGCACTACTTCCTAAGGCTGTTCGCAGTGTGAGGGGAAGCCATCAAACTGTGGAACAGGGTGAGCAACCTGCATCCCAGGAAAATGTCGGAGTAAGGCTCGAGAGGGTGGAAGTACCCACAGATACAGCCTAAGTTTCTGTATTAGAACTGTTTAAGGTCTACCGTGGAAGTTGTACGCTGCCTACTCGCCTGATCTGGGGAGTTATTTGTGAAGTAATTGGAGGCCATAACGGCCTCCAATTACTTTCTCTAGGCGGTTTTCTGCAGTATATTCCCCTGTCCGTCGCACTTGATGCACTTTTGCCCATTCTTGCCATCTTCGACCTGGAGGCCACCACAGGCTGGACAGGGCTGTGGAACAGGTTTGGCGCTTATCGTGAACTCACAATCTGGATATCTGTCGCATGCATAGAAGATAGATCTCCTGCCTTTGCGGGAACGCCTCTCAACCAGTTCTCCCTGCCGGCAGGCTGGGCACTGCACACCGGTGTGGTTAACTATGGCTTTGGTCGTACGGCACTCAGGGAAGCCAGAGCAGGCTATGAACTTGCCATATTTACCCATCTTGAAGACCATAGGTCTGCCGCAGTTGGGACAGTTTTCGCCCGCTGGTTCGTCCTGAATGTCAACCTTCTGCATCTCTTCTTCCGCTATACGCACCTTGCGCTCGAACGGCCCATAGAACTCTCTGATTACCGGTACCCATGCACGCTCTCCAGAGGCTATATCATCTAGCTCCTCTTCCATCTGAGATGTAAAGTTTACATCGACTATGTCCGGGAAGTGCTCGACCAGTAGGTCGTTGACGAGCATTCCCAGCTCCGTTGGCACTAATGCCTTGCCATCTTTGACCACGTAGTATCTTTCCTGCAGGGTGGAGAGGATGATGGCATAGGTGCTAGGTCTTCCTATACCCTGCTCCTCTAGAGCCTTCACTAGTGATGCCTCGGTATATCTTGGAGGAGGTTGTGTGAAGTGCTGCTCTGGTAGCAGCTGTATTAGGTTCAGGACCTCTCCCTCTGTTAGGGTGGGCAGGGCCTTACTGCCCAGCTCCTCTTCTTGGTCATCGTCCTTGCCTTCCTGGTACACCACGAGAAAGCCATCGAACTTTATCACCGAGCCTGTAGCTCTGAATATATAGGAAGCTCCGCCGCTCCTGGGTTCTGCTGCTATATCGACGGTGGTGCCGTCTATGATCGCATTGGCCATCTGGCTGGCTATAAACCTCTGCCATATAAGCTTGTAGAGCTTGTACTGGTCAGATGTGAGGTACTGCTTTATGGCATCAGGATGCCTCTTGACGCTGGTGGGCCTTATGGCCTCGTGCGCTTCCTGGGCGTTCTTGGCCTTTTTGGTGTACACTGGTGGCTTCTCAGGCAGGTATTTATCTCCAAATAGTTGAGCTATGACCTGCCTGGCTTCCTCCTGAGCCACGGTAGCCACGTTGGTGCTATCGGTCCTCATGTAGGTGATCAGGCCGACATCTCCCTCATCACCCAGCGAGACACCTTCATACAGACTCTGGGCCACACTCATGGTTCGGCGGGCGTTGAAATTAAGTTTTCTGGATGCCTCCTGTTGCATGGTGCTGGTGATAAATGGCGGCGCGGGCTTTCTTTGGATCTCCCGCTGCTTGACTTCAAGTACCTTATACGTAGCGCCTTCCAAAGCTGCTATGATTGCTTTGGCCTGCTCCTCGTTGGAGATCTCTACTTTTTCGTTGTTGATTCTTACCAATAAGGCCCTGAACTGATCCTTCCGACTTGGCCTCCTGCCCTTTGCAGGTTGCTTGGCGAGGTCAGCAGAGATGGTCCAGTATTCTACTGGCACAAAAGACTGGATCTCCCGCTCACGGTCAACTACCAGCCTCAGGGCCACTGATTGTACTCTTCCTGCTGATAACCCTCTCTTGACCTTCTTCCATAGCAGAGGGCTAATATTGTAGCCAACAAGTCGGTCGAGGACCCTTCGAGCTTGTTGAGCGTCCACGAGCCTCATGTCGATCTCACGAGGATTAGCCATGGCGTTGCGTACTGCTTCTGGCGTTATCTCGTGAAATACGACTCTTCGGGCTTTGCTGGTGTCCATACCCGTGGCCTGTATCAGATGCCATGCGATCGCCTCTCCCTCACGATCAGGGTCTGTCGCAAGATACACTTCTCGCGCCGAGGCCACGCTCTCCTTGAGCTCCTTGACTGTCTTTGATTTATCTCTGGGTATGAGGTACTGTGGCTGGAAGTCGTGCTCGGTATCGACTCCCAGCTTGCTCTTGGGAAGGTCGCGGACGTGCCCCATGGAGGCCTTGATCGAGTAGCCTCTGCCCAGATATCTGCTGATCGTCTTAGCCTTGGTAGGCGACTCAACTATCACTAGTTTGTTTGCCATACTTTATCAACCTCTAAGGATTACCTTCGATTTATTCGAGATTAATGTTCTTCGAACTGGATCACAAGCTTAGTACTCAGGTAATCGCAATGTCAAGGATGAATATCACCCGACTTTATAACACGCCGAGAGCAGCAATTATGCCAATAGTAGAACTCCTACAGGTGGGTATCTCTGCCCATCTCCCTCAGTTTGTTAACTATCTTGCGCACCTCCTCAGCTCTGCTCTTTGGACAGACTAGCATGGCATCCCCGGTTGATACCACTATCATGTCCTCCAGTCCGATTGTGGTTACCAGACATCCAGAGCTATATATTAATGAGTTTCTAGTATCGAACGTCATAACATCTCCTATTAAGGAGTTCCCGTTCTCGTCCTTTTCGAGGATCTCTGCGAGTGCTCCCCAGTCACCCACATCGCTCCAACCTATATCTACAGGTATGGTAACCACTCTGTCAGATTTCTCAAGCACTCCATAGTCGATGCTGAGATCCTCCAGCTGTGGCCACAGATCATTAACTACATGGCGTTCTTCTGGAGTTCCTACGACGCCCTTGATCTTTTGGAGCGCCGTATGCAGATTGGGCATGTATTTGGAGATCTCCTCGAGAATTACCGAGGCTTTCCAGATGAACATGCCGCTATTCCATACGAACCTGCCGCTGTTCACATATTCGGTGGCTGTCTGCAGATCGGGCTTCTCAGTGAACCTGAGCACCCTGTGGACTTTATAGCCGTCGACATGCTTTATCTCTTCTCCCAGCTCCATATAACCGTAGCCAGTATCCGGATAGCCTGGAGATATGCCCATGGTGACCAAGTAGTTGTCTAGGGCTACCTGAGCAGCTGCCTTTACGGCAGAGCGAAACTCTTCCTCCTTGAGTATCACGTGATCTGCTGGGCAAGTCAGAATAACCGCCTCGGGGTCAACATGGGCCACATGCAGGGCTCCGTAGCCGACGGCTGGTCCTGAGTTACGCCCGACTGGCTCTTCAAGCACGTTATCATGAGGGATCTCAGGAAGCTGCTTCCTTACCTCATCTGCGTGTTTGTGGTTAGTGACCACCAGGATCTTGTCTGGGGATGTGAGCGGCAACACCCTTCTGACGGTTTCCTGAATCATAGTAGTATCTGACTTTACCAGTCTTAGCAGGTGCTTAGGGTTATTGGATCTGCTGTGGGGCCACAGCCTAGTCCCGCCACCACCTGCCAGCACAATTACATACATCTCCCTAACCTCCCAAATGAAGTCTCATGTTCGAGCCGCATTATAACCTACAAGTAGAGCACAAGATCTTGACAAAGGGTTGCCTAGATGGTCAAATGGCTTCAGCCTTGAATTTGCCGTTCGATCTGTGGTTGATTTTATGCTATTAGAGTTATTGTTGTATTCTGTGATCTACTAACTCTTGTAAGGAGTTGCGAAGGACTTGAAAAGTAGCAGGCCGGCGCTCATTATAGTGCCATGTTACAACGAGCGTGACAACATAGGTAATCTGATAAATGAGATCCTGGCTCAAAGTGATGATTTCGATATCCTGGTAATAGATGATAACAGTCCTGATGGTACTGCCGAGGTCGTAAAGGCTCTCCAGAGAGAACACTCTCAAGTGCATCTCATGCAGAGAAGCAGGAAGCTTGGTTTGGGAACCGCCTACAGGGCTGGCTTTAAGTTCGCGCTGGACAGAGGCTACCAATATATAATAACCATGGATGCTGACTTCTCTCACCAGCCTTGCTATTTGCCAAAGATGCTGGAGCTCGCTGCTTCAGCGGATCTGGTTATAGGGTCTCGCTATGTACCAGGTGGTGGTACTTCCGGTTGGCCAGTGCACCGCAGGTTTATAAGTGGCTTCGCCAACTGGTTGGCCAGGACGGTATTGGGACTTTCTGCCCATGACTGCACCGCGGGTTTCAGGTGCTACAGAAGGGAAACGCTACTAAGAGTAGACCCAGAGACGATTCTTTCCAGCGGGTATAGCTTCCTTATAGAGATGCTTTACAAAGTAGAGAAGCAGCGCATGCGTGTCGTTGAGCTGCCCATAATCTTCGTGGACAGGGTAGCGGGCAAGAGCAAGATAAGCAGATATGAGATCTATAAAGCCCTGTATACGTTGGGACGACTGAAATTCCCCAACCTGCCATGGGGGCGCATAGCTCGCATAGGTGGTAAGTACGGAGAGCCAGGGGCGGTCGCTATAAGCATATTTGCTCTTTTGAGCATGGTCTGGGCTTTGGTGAAACGCAAGGATACAGGTAACGATTTTGACGCTAGCGAGAGATAGTTGTTATAATTGGCAGTTGCCAGGGCAAGGCGTTTTGCCCTGCTTTTTGTTGTTTGCTCGAAAGCTTCTTACCATCTCGATGGAGGGACAGTAATTGTACGCTGTAATTCGCACCGGCGGCAAGCAATATAGGGTAGCTGTTGGTGATCAGCTTAGTGTAGAGAAGTTGTCCGCAGAGGCTGGCCAGGCCGTTCAGTTTGATGACGTGCTTCTGGTTGCCGATGGCGAGAACGTCAAAGTTGGGAACCCTACAGTAGATGGGGCTCTTGTAAAGGCTACCGTCCTTGAACAGGAGAGAGGACCTAAGATCAGGATTTTCAAGTTCAAGGCTAAGAAGCGCTATCGCAGGCGGGCAGGTCACAAGCAGAACTACACTAGAGTAAAAATAGACGAAATAGTTGCCTAGAAAGTGAGGTGAGGCGCAGATGGCTCATAAGAAGGGTGTTGGAAGCTCTAGAAACGGTCGAGATAGCAATCCTAAGTACCTGGGCGTCAAGAAGTTTGATGGTGAGTATGTCAAGCCTGGCATGATCATAGTCCGCCAGAGGGGTACCAAGATCAGGCCGGGTGATAACGTGGGCCTTGGTAAGGACTATACGATCTTCTCCCTGGTAGAGGGTACCGTAAAGTTCTCCCCCTACTCCAGGACTCAGAAGAAGGTCAGTGTAGTACCTCTGGCTCAGTAGTTTATCAAGAAACAATAGGTGTGTAGTTATGAAGCCAAATATCCATCCTCAGTACGTAGAAGCAACAGTTCACTGCTCTTGTGGAAATACCTGGAAGACCAGGTCCACCAAGCCCAATATAAGGGTTGACCTTTGCTCTAAGTGCCATCCGTTCTTCACTGGTGAGCAAAGGATCGTGGATACTGCTGGTCAGGTAGACCGCTTCATGCGCAGGCTGGAGAGGCGTCAGGCTGGTAGGGGCGGTGGTACGCCCGTTACGATTCCGGCTGAAGAGCGCCCTACAGTTGCGGAGGCAGAGTCCCAGGAGCAGTAGTCCATAAAAGCCGAGTCGGTATATCTGTTAGCAGGAAAGTTGCTGGAGCTCATCGCTAATGATCAGCCCAGCAACTTTCTTGTGTTGTGGGGTCGAGATAAGTCATGAGTGACAAGCCCAGGTTACGCCAGCTGAAGGCGAAGGCATTGAAAGATTTCCTGAGAGGCGTGCAGCGCCCGGAGATAGACCTGGTTTTCCTGTTACAGGATCTGGAAGACCCGGTCAACGTGGGCGCTGCCTTTCGCATAGCTGATGGGTGCGAAGCCTCGGAGATAATCCTAACTGGTAAGACGCCAACTCCTCCTGATTCAACTATCGCGGGCGTTGGCAGGGGCGCACATAGACGCATCCCATGGCGGTATGTGGAGCATGCTGACGAGGCTCTAGTTGAGCTCAAAGGGATGGGCTACATGGCCTGTGCTATCGAGGTAGCAGAGGGAGCGGTCCCTTATTATTCCTTGAAGTATCCGGATAAGGTATGCCTAGTTGTGGGGCATGAGTACCATGGAGTTACCACCAGGACTCTATCAGTTTGTGATAACGCCGTGTATATTCCTATGTATGGTAAGATAAAGTCTTTGAACGTTCACGTGGCATTGGCGATAGTCGCGTTTCACGTCCTGCATCAGCAGCTCATCTGCGGCTAGAAGGTGGATTAGCTTCAATCCTTAGCTTATTTCTTATCTCCTCTGCAAGCTCTCTAGCTCTTGCGGCATCTTGGGCGGTCAACGGCTTTCGACTGTACCTGGCCAGATCGTACAGGTCAGCTAGCTCTACAAGCGAAGATAGACCCTGATGAGTGCTATGTTCCAATGGGGTTTCGTAGGGCAGCCTAGGTTTGCCTATTTCCCGGTATAGCCTGAGTACTTCCCGGTATGTTCTTCTTACCTCTGCGGTGTAACGCCATCTGGAGTCCCTGAGGAGGAACATGAGAGGATCTGTGGCCATCTTTTTGCCCCTCCTGGCCAATCTTGCCAGCAGATCACGTAGTGTCTTGCCCAGTTCCAGGTCTCCGTAAGCGTGCTCTCTTTGCACGCTTGCCTTGGTAAGTTTATCCCGGGATGGTCTGTGCCTAATCAGCAGGAATAGGACTATCAGCAGTACACCCGCTATCAGTGCGATCTCGAGCGTGTGCTGTGGCAGCCCCTCACCACGTTGCCTGATGAGACGTTCGAGGTCTTCCTGAGTGTTTCTGGGAGGCCGTTCGGGTAGAGGGTTCAGATTCAGCCTGTTCAACGCTGGCTCAAAGATCTTAGCTATGAGGTAGATTGCTGGTACCAGGATCAATTGAACTATCAGGCTGATGATGAGCAAAATCCATCCCAAGATAGTGGAGATAATCTCCAACAGAATGTCTATCAGCGAGGTCTGTGGTGAGTACAGCAGCAGAGATAAACCTATCCCTAGAAGTGCCAGGACGGCTATTGGGAATAGGGAGGAGATTAGCCATCTTCCCACGATCCCTTTGCCGATAAGCTCTTCGCCTTCCTGGCGGAAGGAGTTGCTAACAGCTAAGGATGCTATGCCCAGGGTATAACAGCCTGCCAAGGATAGTACTATCAGCAAGGTAACGCTAGGGTTATTGCCTAGTCTTCCTATCCCTATAACAGTGAGAATTGAGATGGGCACAACAGCAATGCGCAGATAGTACTCGATATCTTCGGAATCTGGAGCGTTCCTTAATACCTGCCGTAACCAGATGATTAGGCTTGCCAGGGATACGAATCCCGGATTGCGAACAGATAGATTCCCCTCGCCCAGCAGCGAAAGCAAGTAGTCCCTTATCCAGTCGGGGTCGCTCCAGGAGATATGGGGGTAGCATAGGTATTTCACTGAGAGCATGCTAGTTGTCAGGAAGCAACCAATTGTCATGCCTGCATATAATTCGTGGCTACGACCCTGAAGAAGTCTAGGTATAAAGTAGGCGATCACACCCAGAAGCCACATCCATATCATAGGTGGAACGAAGCGAGTATCAGATGAAAGGGTTAGCATCGCGAGGTAAAGCAAGCAGGATTCCGATCCTGTCAGCAGAAAGATTACCCAGTTTTTGGGGGCTATGATCTGACTGAGCATGCTCTAACCCTGCCTCACGTTCTCGGTAATTACAGAGGCTGTCGCCTGCTTGCTGTTGGTGACCGCCATCTTGGGATCTATAACTATAACTTCTCTTCCAAGCGCTCGATTGATGTGGATCTGCTCCTCAATCTCCGGAGTCATCACACAGGTTATGATTACGATTATTGCCTCCTGTGGGAACTGGCGACGCTCGCGAGCCAGAACATCTGTAAATTTCATGCTCTCATGTGCTGGGATCTTGGCAAGTATCTCCATCATGTTCATGAAAGCTTTCTGGTCTCGTGATGGTCTGATGTTTACAGGGTTCCATGTGCCTGGATGAAGGCTGTTGACTATCAGCCCGCATGCCCAGCGGGACTGGCTGGCCTGATTGATGAGCGTGGCGGCCACGCTTATACCTAGCTCTACACTATCGATATCCGGAGGTACCCAGGGAACAGTCGCCCCCTCCAAGTTGAGACAGATGACCATGCTGTGTGCCTGTAGTGGCCTCCAGATCTTGGATTGCAGTTGGCTGCTTCTGGCTGTGGCTCTCCAGTGGATCTGCCTTCTAGTGTCTTCGGGCACGAAAGTTCTCGCACCGACTACATTGCTAGGGTCTACTATGACTCCATGTGTAGTCTTACTACCTTCGAACGGCAGCCTGTACTGGGGGGCTAGCTGCTCGATAGGCACCAGCCTTGGGTACACAAGTATTCTGCTAGTGGCAGGAATATGCGATTCGCTATCAAAGAATCCAAGGGGGTCACTAGTTTTCATCAGTATGGGACCCACTCTGTAATATCCTCTGCGAGTGCATGTTACTTTGTAACGCCACCTGACTTTTTCCAGAGGACCTATCGATACGTGGTGCCATATATGTACGTTCGAGCCGTAGGGTCCCCTGCTCGTGGTACCCGAGGGAATCAGTGATCTGTCAAGGTATTCCCTAACACGTAGCTCGGGTATGGGGAGCGGTTTGAGGTTGGTGACCTCCATCTCTATCTCGGTGCTTTCCCCGGGGAAGATTTTAGGATGTAGGATCTTCCTGTGGAATCTTATCCCGCGGAGTGCGTACCGAGACCATAGCCAAGAGACGCCTATGGTGCCGACCAGCACCAATCCTAGTGTGGTGATCACTATGTTGCGGCCTATGGCTCCTCCAAGGAGCAAGATCAGACCACATATTAGCCAATAGACATGGTGCCTTTCCTGCATAACGACCTATGCTTCCGCCTCTACGGGCACCTGTATTTGCTCGATTATCTCCTGCAGTATTTCCTCTGTGCTTCGTCCGCGAAGCATTGACTCCTGTGTGAGAACTAATCTATGTGCCAGCACCGGCACTGCTAGCTCCTTTACGTCGTCTGGGAGGACGTAATCTCTGCCTCTGAGCGCAGCTAGGGCTCGTGATGCCCGCAGGAGTGCTGTACCGGCTCTCGGACTTCCTCCCAGTTGCACTGCTGGATGTTCCCTGGTAGCTCTTATAAGCTCGACGATGTACTCTGCCACCGACTCTTCTACCTCAACTGTATTGGCCTCATCTACAGCTTCTAGTATCTGCTGGGTGGAAGTGACTGGCTCGATGTGCCGGATGCTTTGTGGGGAATGGGTCAGCAAGATCCTTTTCTCGTCCTCTTTGGATGGATAACCCATGGATATCCTAAGAAGGAAGCGGTCAAGTTGAGCTTCCGGAAGAGGAAATGTGCCCTCCAGCTCTATGGGGTTCTGTGTAGCTATTACCAAAAAGGGAGAGGGCAAATCTCTGGTTTCCCCTTCTATGGTGACCTGACCCTCCTGCATGGCCTCTAGGAGCGCTGACTGAGTTCTGGGTGCTGCTCGGTTGATCTCGTCCGCCAGGACTATTCCTGCGAATATCGGACCTTCTCGCAGTAACCACTGAGATTCCCTCTGATTGTAATAGTAGGCACCGGTTATGTCTGAAGGGAGCAAGTCTGGAGTAAACTGTATGCGACTGAAGGAGGTGTTGATGGACTTAGCGAGGGCCCTGGCCAGGGTGGTCTTGCCTACCCCCGGTACGTCTTCTATCAGGACATGTCCCTGCGCGATGAGCGCCACTAGCAACATCTCGGTGGGATTGTCGGCGCCTACAAGGACTCTTCGAACATTCTGTTTTATGATCTCTGCAAGCTCTCTTGCTGACATAAAAACTCCTTACTGAATAATAACAGGCAAGGCATATCGTAGGATAATGATACTTCGGTGATTACGAACTGTCTAGCTGAAGTGTTGTGCTTGGTCTGTTATCATTTAGGGAACAGAACATAATTGGAGAGGAGGTCTAATGTACCGTTACGGGAGATATTCTGGGTACAGGCGCAGGAGAAGGGCCAGGAGGCTACGGATACTGGCTGTAGTTCTGGTGGTAATCATACTCGTTGGCTCAGTGCTCTATACGACCAGAGCAGGCAGTAATCTTCTATCTAATATAGGATTAAGAGGCGCCTCTCCCCAGACCACGCCTACTTCTAATATCGCTGCTCAGCCTACTTCACAGCCGACACAACCAACAGGTACAAGTCCCTCTCCTAGTAACAACGTGCCACCTACTGCAGTGGTGACTCCTGAGGCCACACCTACCTCTCAGCCGAAGCCTACTGCTACATCTACTCCTTCCAAGTCCCCGGTAGAGACCGCCAAGGCATATATCGCTAACTGGGAGGCAGGTAGCTATAGCGACATGTACAAGCTTCTGTCGGATGAATCTCAGAAGCAGTACGATCGCCAATACTTCGTGACTCGCTATCAGCAGATAGCTGCGATGGCTACCATCCAATCCGTGGATGCGTCTCTAAACACATCAGACGCTATAAATGCTGGTAACGGCAACATAATCAGGTTTCCATTTAACGTGACTATTCATACCCGTCTTGTGGGAGATATCAAGGAGCAGAACCTGCTGACCTTGGTCAAGGAGGATGGCGTTTGGAAGGTCCAATGGGGACCCAACATGATATTCAAGGATCTCAGCGGCGACAACCTTATAAGGATGTTCCCCTATTCAGCGCCTAGAGGGAGCATCTACGATCGCAAGGGGAGGCCGTTAGCAATAGAGGGTACTATAGCCCAGATAGGGGTGGTGCCGGGTCAGATAAAGAATGAGAAGGTGCTCCTTCAAAGGCTCAGCCAGGCGCTTGGTGTGTCTCAGGACTACATAAAGTCGCGGTATCAGGGTGGACAACCTGACTGGTTCATGCCAATCAGAGACCTAACCAAGCAACAGGCGGCCCAGCTGCAAAAGCAGGTTGGTGATATTCCTGGCGTTGCCTTCCAAGAAAGAGTAGGTAGGGAGTATCCACAAGGTCCTATATTGGCTCAGGTCATAGGTTATGTTGGAGCTATTACCGCAGAGGATCTTAAGAAGCCTGAATACAAAGATTACTCTCCTACTGATGTGGTGGGTCGAGCCGGGTTGGAGGCTTGGGGCGAGCCTTACCTGCGTGGCAAACCTGGAGGCAAGCTAGCAGTCGTCACTCCTGATGGCGAGATAGTGAAGGTAATAAAGGAGGTCAGGGCAGTCCCTGGAGATGACATCTACCTGAATATCGACTTAGACCTACAGATACAGGCAGAGCAGGAGCTTTCCAAAGGCGGTTACCGCGGTGCTATAGTGGCTATGAACCCCAACAATGGCGATATTCTTGCACTAGTAAGTGAGCCCTCATATGATCCCAACGATTTCGTAGTAGGTATATCCCAGAAAGAATGGGAGGCTCTCAATCGTAAGAGCTCAGGCTACCCACTGATCAACAGAGCTACAGGGTCCTCTTATCCTATGGCTTCAACTTTCAAGCCGATATCTCTGGCAGCAGCACTTGAGGCCGGTATATACAAGCCCACAAGTATGTTCTATGATCCTGGCTACTGGAACAAGTTAGGGGAGAATCCACCCAGGAGGGACTGGAAGCCAGGAGGACACGGCTGGATAAGCCTGGAAAGTGGTCTTGTGCAGAGCTGTGATATAGTCTTTTACGAGGTTGGCTTGGCGCTATACAAGAAGAGGTTTGATTACCTTTCTGAGTTTGCCAAGAAGTGGTGGTTAGGTAGATCACCAGATGTTGATGGTGTGGTGAACGCTTCTGGACAGGTACCAGGGCCAGGTGTGCCCTACCCTGGTTGGGGGCCTGGCGATAACGTCAACCTGGCTATTGGTCAGGGTGCACTCAACGTGTCGCCTTTACAGGTGGCGATGGTCTATTCCACCATCGCTAATGGTGGAACTATCTATAAACCGCTCCTCATAGACAGGATAGTTGCTGGTGACGGCAGTGGCAAAATAATCAAGCGGTACAAGCCTACCGTTCTCGGGCATGCCCCGGTCAGCCAGGAAACGATGGATGTAATCCATAGAGCCCTGAAGGACGTGACCTCCTCGCAAGTTGGTACGGCTTACTATGTGTTCAAAGACTTTCCGATACCTGTGGCTGGCAAGACTGGTACCGGGCAGCAGGACGAGAAGCTGCCGTTTGCCTGGTTTGCGGCCTATGCTCCTGCTGATAAGCCCTCGATCACGGTTGTAGCTCTTGCCGAGAACGCGGGCGAGGGATCCGTGATTGCTGCACCAGTAGTAAAGAACGTGCTTGCCGATTACTTCAACGTGAACGCAAGAACCAGGTGAAACCTGGCTGATCACAGGCAGGTGGAGATCTATCTATCCACCTGCCTGTGCGTTTAGGTTAGCTACAACTGCCCACCCTGCCCTGTGGCTGGCATTCCCTGGGGGATCGTGACGATCTGTATGTCGCCGGGTTTCCTGGGCAGCAATCTCCAGGTATCATTCCATCGGGACACTATCCCAGTGACTTGTGCGAAGTCATGTTTGCCCCCTTCGAATCTGGATATGCTGGTTCCTTCGTCTATTTTGACCACTGCCTCTCCAGAGCCGTCGTTCATATAGAGGCTAGGCCATGAGCGTGCGGTGATGGGGGCAGCGATCGTGACCAATGCTCCCTCGAGATCACGCCCTATCTTGCTGGTTGAGACCCTGACGGGCTGTACGGGAGCCCCTGCAGATAAGCGAGCTACGTCACTGCTCCTCTCGAGCCTGACTATTCTCTCGTTGTGGTAGGTGTCCAGTGCGCCCTGGACTTGCACGAGATCGCCTTCGATAAGTGTCAGATACTTGCCGTTGGTAAGGTGTAGAGCTATACCGAGTCCCCTGGATCCAACGTACATTCTCTCTTCTCCAAGCGATCCTGGAGGCGCTGTGACCTGGGCAGTAAACCTCACTCTTGTGCCTATTGGCAAGGAGCGCAGAGCGTCCAGTGTGGTGTCCAGCCACTGAATGTTCTGGCTGGTTTTGCTGAGTGCGATGTCGGATATAAATCTAGGCATTACTCTGTAGTTATCGTTCCATCGGCTCACTATACCTACGACTGTCAGGTAGTCGCCCGCCTCCATCTTGGGATTTTTGATCCTGGTACCGTCTGCGAAATATATCCTGGTAGCTCCACCATTCAGGTAGATTGATGGCCAGCTAGATCCTGATATCGTGCCTGACAGCCTAACTAGGAGTCCTTCGGTAGATGGTCCTACATCGATTGGGGATATATCTCTGGGCGTGACTTGCATATAAGTTTCAGACGTTTCTATCCTGTCTGCCTCGATCCGATGCTGTGAGTAATAGGTGGATACTCTTCCTCTAATAGTTATTTGTTGGCCAGTTCGCACTTTAGGTAACTTGCCAGTGACCAGAATTCCCGCGCTGGTGTCTTGCACGTACATGGTGCCTTTGCCAAGCAGGTTAGGGGGTGCTGTGACAGTACCAGTTACCTCTACTGGAATATCTGTGGACAACGTCCTGGCGAACGCGATGTTGGTTTGCAGGTAGTTGATGGGCTTGCTGTCTGGCGGATCCGCCTTCCTGGTGATCGAGATGTCGGAGTTGAACCTTGGGACCAATCTGTAGCGCCCATTTATGGAGGACAATATACCTGTGACCTGTAGTTGATCGCCTTTTTGAGGTGATAGCCAGGACACTGTGTCTGTGTTTGATATGTGCACTCTGGCAGCTATGGATGTACTGCCGTCGACTAGCATTATGTCTGGTTTGCTGGAGCCCGAGACCTCACCAGAGAGTCTTACTAGCCTGCCCTCGAATCCAGCTCCTATGTCCTTGACTTTTATATCCAAGGGCGATACCTCGTAGCTCTGGCCAGTAAGCGTTATGCCACCATCTATAGGCCTCAGGGCTATTTCACCGTAGTAAGTACCGATAGTTCCTGTAACTATGACCTCCTGCCCTGCCGCTATGCCTGTGATGCTCGAGGCTATAAGCACCAGGATTCCACCTGTATAATCCTGGACATACATCCTCTTATTGCCAACAGAGTTAGGTGGCGCTGTTACCGTGCCCCTGATCTGTACTAACTTGCCTGTGGGGGCCCTTCTGGCGCTATCTATGGTCATCGACTCGGGTACCGGGGTGGGATCAGGGGTAGGAGTAGGAGGAGTTATTACGCCTCTGCTGCCGTTAGGATAGAGGGGCGTAGGGACAAGATCCACTCTTATGCTATCTGAGCCATCAGGATATCTGGATGCCGATCTATCGTCTTGCGTTTCGGGTACTTCTAATTCATCGGATAGTGAGCCGTCGGGCTTATAGATCCGGACAACATCCCCAGCTTGACCGAAATCTATAAGAGTCTGACTCGAGAATACGACTATGTACCTCCACTCTGTACTGAAGGAATCGAAGCGGTAGGGTAATGATCCGCCGGGGCCATCATCGAGGATCCAGCCGTCAAGATCTACGTAAGTGCCTCCATCTCTATAGAGTTCCACCCATTGGTCTCCTCTGTTGACGATGCCATCATGATTCCAGTCGGTTGTGGGCTTGCTCATCACCTCATTTATTATCAATCGGACTTCGGGCTGCTCCGCCTTGACAGGAGAGCTTTGCATACAGATTGTTACTGATACCAACAAAACCAGGATTAGACAAAGACGCAAAAACAGACAGGGCTTGCTATTCATGCATCCTCCTCTTCAAGTTTTTGTATTTTGGGCATGACCAGAGGTGAGCGTGAAACTGCGAAGATGATACAGGAAGTTGATATTCTCTGTCTACAACCCTATTGAAACTTCTTTGTTGTTAGAGACGCTGGTATAAACCCCTGTTTACTGGAGATCCCACTCTTTGCTAACTGGATGTGGCGTGTGCTATGTTGGGAGTATGAATGTCATGAGATTTAACATCATAGACCCTGTTGGTACTGTAAGCTTCGTGGCTCCTTGTCATGCCATGAAGGTTTTCACGGCTGCATGCTCGCAGAACCCTCGTAACCTGCAGGAATTGCTGGATTATTCTGAGTCCTACGATCCGGACCTGAAGCGGTATGTTCTGCATGGGCTGGCGGTGTTTGATGAGCACAACACCAAGGAGAATCCAGAGGCTATCAGGAGTGTGCTCTCCAACACGGCTCCTGAGGGCACTCCCCCGTTCAGGATTATAGACAATATCACGCGCGAAGTTAGCCTGATGCCCGTAAAGGCCGGGTTGGTTATATTCAACCTGATAGCCAAGAGGATAATCCAGGTGCAGAACTCGTATGCAGACATAGAGAGGAAAGATAGGGGACGAGTGCGTCGCAACGGCAAACCTACTAGGATGTTGTTCCGTTACGAACTGCCTCCCGACTGGCAGCTGGTGCCTTAGGTTACCTGTTGCGTCTGCCCACAAACATCCTCTTTATAAAATCTTGCAGGCCGGCAGTCTCATGGGCTTCTCTGCTCGGTTTCTCCCCCCATTCCTGCTGTACCTGGTTGGCTTGCTCCAGCAGCTGTCTTATTTCTGTCTGTGTGTCCTGGTTATCCCTGTCCAAAGAGTCTATCAGGGCACCTAGCTGCTCGTGATAGCGTTCCAGCCATCTCTTGAGGTCCTTGGCATGATTCTGGGCATCTGCGGCTAGCTCTTCGGGGAACGGTCCGAGGAATTTCGCTATTTGCTCTAGATCAGTTTGCGAGAATCGGCTGATGTCCTGCCATCCTGAGTCGTTCCTGACGGTCCTTGCTAGTATAGCCACTAACATGGCGGGCAAAAGACTGGTGGCAGCAAACTGTGAGTCGTACTCTGTTGGATCTGCAAAATAAGCCTTAGCGCCTACAGCATGCACAATACCTACTATGAGATCTATATCCTGTGCCTTGGCCCTGGGGTGGGGGAACACACCATACATCATTCCCCTAAACAGCTCTTTGCTTGGAGAACTCTCTCTCGCCAGGGATATCATCGGATGGCCCGCGACAAAGCTTATCTGCTCTTCTTTGTGGACGTAGGTGTTGAAGATCTGGAGTGTATCTGCTATGCGAGGATTGGTGGTGGTGATCACCGTGTTCCAACTGATGAGCGGTATGAGCTCCGTGATGGTTCTTGAGGCTTCCTCCAGAGGGCCGGTGACTATTATGACTGCTGCGTCCTCTATGGCGCTGGGAAGTCCCCAGAAGCTTTTGTCTATGGCACCAAGCTTTTCGGCTCTCTTCTGCCTGTCTGGATCGTAGTCGAAGCCGGCAATCTGTAGGGGAATGGTGTTGCTATCTGCTTTCTGCTTGGCTAGCCAGTCTTTTAGCGCCAGACCCAGGGATGTGCCTACTAGATCTAATCCTACTATTGCTATACGTGACATAAATCCTTGCCTGTTGTTATGCTTCGGAGCCCGATTTGTGGGCTAATGCGAATAGTTCTGTCAGTATAAGTATAAGCAAAAGCAGGACTGCGTTTATAAGGTTGAATAATCCTGCCACGTTCATTGCTGCGCTCAGAGCTATAAACAGTGCCAGCAGGTAGGCCTCTCTGCGTGCTCGATTCACGTCTCTCTTGTGAGCTCGTAGTGTGAATAAGCGGAAGCCGATCGCATAGCCTATAGGCATGAAGATCGTATAGCATGCACCGAAGAACATTACCATGAAGAGGAGATAACCAGGCAGGCCATATCTATCAGGTGGAACAAAGGTGAACATATAGAGTAGCCCTGCCCAATATATCAGGCTCTCGATCCAGAACACGCGGCTATCAGTAAGTCGGCATATAGGTATGGCGGCCGTAACAGGGGCTATCATCAACAATCCATAGTAGAGCAGCCTTGTAACGGCGAAGACATCGCTCTCAGCGCCTATGTTGATACTAAAGATATAGTAGGCGATACTTGCCCAGGCCAGGGCGGACACGGGCCAAAGCAGCAGAGCTGACTTCTTGAAGGACAACCTACCCTCCAGATAGCTTTTTATTAAGCATAGCCTTTAAGTAGCAATACCCCCAATTCTATATAAAAGAATTGCTATAGAAAGCACTTACAGAGAATAATGACCGTCTAAAAATTTCACGCTCCATTGATCTCTCTGGCTTTACATTGGGCTCTACGCAAGCTTACAATTACATAATATCCTGGAGGTGAGACGGTGCTGGACGACAAGTTTGCTCTTGAGGGCTATACTTTTGATGATGTTCTGCTGGTTCCTGCTTATAGCGAGGTATTGCCATCTGAGGTTTCTACCTCGACTTGTTTAACTCCTCGTATAAGTCTCAACATTCCCATAGTCTCTGCCGCTATGGACACTGTTACAGAGGCTAGGATGGCCATAGCTCTGGCACGTGAGGGTGGGATAGGGATAATCCACAGGAACCTGTCCATAGAGGAGCAGGTGGCTGAGGTTGACAAGGTAAAGAGGTCGGAAGCTGGAATGATCGTCGAGCCCGTTACCTTGCCGCCGTATGCTCAGCTATCCGATGCGGTGGCTATTATGGAGAAGTATCACATCAGTGGCGTGCCAGTAGTAGATGAAGAGGGCAAGCTTGTCGGGATACTTACTAACAGGGACATCAGATTCGAGACCGACTTGACTAAGCCCATAAGTTCCGCTATGACCTCCGAGAACCTTATAACGGCCCCAGTAGGCACCACACTAGAGGAAGCCAGGGAGATACTGCACCGCTACAAGATAGAGAAGCTGCCGGTGGTGGACGATGAAGGCCGGTTGAAAGGTCTTATAACTGTCAAGGATATCCAAAAGAAGATTCAATTCCCTATGGCTACTAAGGATGAGAAGGGCAGGCTGAGAGTAGGGGCTGCAGTGGGTGTGGGTTCTGCAGGACTGGAAAGGGCGGAGGCGCTCATAGCTGCCGGGGTTGATGTCATAGTTGTGGATACTGCTCACGGTCATACCAAGGCGGTGATAGACATAGTCAGGGAGATAAAGGCTCGTTGGGATGTGGATGTTATAGCTGGTAACGTGGGCACTCCAGAGGGAGCCGAAGATCTCGTGAGGGCCGGGGCTGACGGCGTCAAAGTTGGCATAGGGCCTGGTGCGATCTGTACCACCAGGATAGTTGCGGGTGCTGGTGTGCCTCAGCTGACGGCCATCTATAACTGTGCCCGCGCAGTGGCTCCGTATGGTGCAACTATCATAGCTGACGGGGGTATACAGTATTCGGGCGATATCGCCAAAGCTATAGCTGCCGGGGCGGACACAGTCATGCTCGGTAGCCTCCTGGCTGGTGTTGACGAAAGCCCAGGAGAGGTCCTGATATACCAGGGCGAAAGGTATAAAGAGTACCGTGGTATGGGATCCATTGCTGCCATGAAGCAGAGAGGATATAGCAGGGACCGCTATGGACAGGCCGACATAGGCAACGTATCCAAGCTGGTGCCTGAGGGGATAGAAGCTAGAGTTCCCTATAAGGGACCCCTCTCTAATCTGGTCTATCAGCTGGTGGGTGGTCTGCGCTCGGCTATGGGCTACTGTGGTGCGAGGAACATCCGCGAGATGAAAGAGAACACTAAGTTCATGCGTATTACCAATGCTGGCCTCCGAGAGAGCCATCCCCACGATGTGGTTATCACCCGGGAAGCTCCTAATTACAGGTTGCGTTAGGGGGCAAAATGTCCAGGCCTAAGGGTGGATTGGGAAGAGGGCTTGATGCTCTCATCCCGCAAACCAGCAATACTTTCGACAATTTAGTCCCTGTAGATCAGATCATAGCTAATCCCTATCAACCCAGGGGATCCATGGATGAAGAGAGGCTGCAGTCTCTGGTGGAGTCCATAAAGCAGAACGGTATACTGCAACCTCTGCTGGTACAAAAGAGCGGGGACGCTTATCAGTTGATTGCCGGTCATAGGCGCCTTCATGCCGCCAAAATGGCAGGTGTCCAGCAGGTGCCCGTGGTGATACGGGAGGCTAGGGCGAGCGATAACATGCTGCTGCTAGCTCTCATCGAGAATCTTCAGCGAGAAGATCTCAACCCTATCGATGAGGCCAAGGCATATAGAGAGCTGCAGAGGAAGTTTGGCTTCTCTACAGATGAGATTGCGGAGCGAGTAGGCAAGAGTAGGCCTGCAGTAGCCAACGCCCTCAGGCTGTTGGAGCTTGTCCCCGAGGTCAAGGAGATGTTGATCCAGGGGCAGATCTCCGAGGGTCACGCCCGAGCCCTGTTGGGGCTTCGGGATCCCCAGAGCCAGATAAATACTGCCAAGCTGGTGGTCGAGCGCGGTCTGAGCGTTAGGCAGACCGAGCAGCTAGTCAAGCGCCTCCGGGAGAACTCTGGTCAGAGGTCCTCCCAGACTATAGATCCAGAGGTGACCTATCTGGAGGAACGTTTCAGGCAGGCTCTGGGAACGAAGGTGTCCCTTTCCCGTTCGCGCAAGGGCGGCAAGCTAGTGATACATTTCTACTCTGAAGAGGAGCTACAGTCCATATATGAGGTGATAGTCGGAGACAGGTCGAGATAATTTTGTTTACGCTTTATTTGCTTTGTTTGTGCTGTAACCCTAGAATTGTACCGGACTCGAGAGCGAAGGATCTTATCGAGGAAGCGCCAGACCTCTTGCTAAGAGGTGACGAGGGGAAGGCTTATCGAAATCTTCGGCGGGTGGCCTTCCGGCCCGCAGTGGTCGTCAGGAAGGGGACAAATCTTGCGGGTGACCGCTTGGACAAATCCCCGACCGCGCTGCTCCGTTCGCTCACGAGGACCAACTAATACATTTTTAGCTTACACCCTGCTGGGTGATAGTACATCTTTGTGTTTTGTAAGGAGGTCCTTTGTGTGCGGTATATTTGGTTATGTTGGTCAGGACAGGGATGTTGCTGGTCTGGTACTAGACGGGCTCAAACGTCTGGAGTATAGGGGCTACGACTCGTGGGGAGTGGCCGTAGTGACAGAGGAGGGCATAAACCTGACCAAGCAGGTTGGAAAGATAGGCAATGCGCAGGTGGATATGCCCAACAGCTTTCTGGGTTTCGGCCACACCCGCTGGGCCACTCATGGTGGCGTAACTGACTACAATGCTCATCCTCACCTAGATTGTTCTGGTCATGTAGCTGTTATCCATAACGGCATAATAGAGAATTTCTCTGAGCTCCGTAATGAGCTACTGAGCCGTGGACACAAACTTAGGTCAGAGACCGATACGGAAGTGGTGGCACATCTGCTGGAAGAGGAGATAAACGGTGCTGATACTGACCCTGCTGGATTCGCAGAAGCCCTTCGTAGGGTGTTCATGCGGCTTGAGGGAATGAACGCCGTTATGGCCTTAGATAGCTCTTCTGGCGCGATAGTAGCCGCAAAGAACGGCTCTCCATTGGTGCTGGGTTATGGTGAGGATGGGTATTACATATCTTCCGATGCTTCAGCTCTGCTGCCTCATACCCGGCGAGTGGCCTTCATATCCGATGGTCAGATGCTCCTGATAACTCGAGAAGAGGTAAGTGCCAGAGATATACAGACTGGGGATCCGGTATCACTTGAAGTATCTCAGCTGGAATGGAGCTTGGAGCAGGCAGAGCTAGGCGACTATCCCCACTATTTGATAAAGGAGATCTATGAGCAGCCTTCTATCCTCAGGTCGATAGCTATGACTCAGGGCGAGAACGCGAGTGCTCTTGCAGATATGATGAGGGCTTCCTATGGTACGTTCTTTATAGGGTGTGGCACTGCTGCCAATGCTGCACTCACGGGTCAGTACCTCTTCTCGCGCATTGCAAGGTTCCATGTAAACTTCGCTGTGGGCAGCGAGTTCGGATACCTGGAGCATTTCCTGACTCCTCAGAGCCTGGTGATAGCTCTATCCCAAAGCGGTGAGACTATAGATGTCATTGAGCCGTTGATCAAGGCTAAGAGGGAAAAGGGCGTGCGGGTTGCGGCACTGGTGAATGTGCTGGGGTCAACGCTCTATCGCATGGCGGATTTCTCGGTGTTGCTTGGGGCTGGGCCAGAAAAGTGCGTGCTTGCCACCAAGAGCTACACAGCCAAACTTGCGGTGCTCCTGATGACGGCTTATGCTCTGGATGGGCGTCTTGACGAGGGCAAGGAGCTGGTGTTGCGTGCGGCCGAAGGTGTCGAGGAGCTGCTTAGAGATGGTATCAAGAGCAAGATAGAGGAGCTGGCAGAGCGCATATATAATAGAGAGCATATCTTCCTGATAGGCAGGGGGCTCAGCTACTCCTCTGCGCTGGAGGCCGCGCTCAAGATCAAGGAAGTGACTTACATACATGCTGAGGGATTCGCTGGTGGGGAGCTCAAACACGGAGTTATCGCACTGATTGAGCAGGGTACGCCCTGCATAGTGTTTGCTCCCTCAGACGAGACCCAAGCTGCTATACTTTCAGGAGCACAGGAACTGAAGGCCAGAGGGGGATACATTATAGGTATCTCCCCAGTCTGCTCCGAGGTCTTTGATTACTGGATACCAGTGGCGGACTCGGGGGATGCGTCACCTATAGTTAACGCAGTACCTGCCCAACTTCTGGCCTATTGCCTGTCTATAAAGAGGGGCACAGATCCTGATAAGCCTAGAAACCTTGCTAAGAGTGTGACGGTAAAATGAAGACCAGATACCTGCCTCCACCGGAGCAAAAAGCCCAGTACGTGCGCGAGATGTTCACCTCCATAGCACCCGTCTACGATAGGCTAAACAGCATCATAAGCTTGGGGCTACATAGACTATGGAGGCGTACCGCCGTCCGCCTCTCGGGGCTCAAACCGGGGGATTCCGCTCTTGATGTGGCCACGGGCACGGGGGATTTTGCCATAACTTTGGCCAAAGCTGTGGGGCCAAATGGACGGGTGGTGGGTATAGACTTCAGCGAGGGCATGCTCCGCCTGGCGCATGAAAAGGTCAAAAGACTGGGGTTGGATGGAATCATCCAGTTCGAGTGGGCTGATGCACTGAACTTACCATTTGCGGATGGGGAGTTCGATGCCGCTACCGTGGGGTTTGCGGGCAGGAACGTTACCGACCTGAAGGGCATGTTCTCTGAGATGCGCAGAGTGGTGCGACCAGGGGGCAGAGTGGTACATTTGGAGCTCTCCAGGCCCACTCTGCCCATATTCCGGGATATCTACAGGATCTATTTCTATCACCTGGTGCCGATAGTAGGGGGTGCCCTGGCCAGGTCGCGAAGTGCTTACGGATATCTTCCTGAGTCCTTGTCAGTCTTCCCATCGCCGGAGGAGGTAGCGCGCATGATGCGTGAGGCCGGACTGGTGAAAGTAAGATACTACCCCTTGGCCCTGGGCACAGTTACCGTTCATGTGGGTGTTGTGCCATGAGTCATGCCGAAGATCTAAGGGTTGTTCTTTTCGATGCACTTGGCACTCTAATAGAGATAACGTCTCCTGTAGATGTATTCCAGCGTGTGATGGCCGATATGGGCTACGACCTTACCAGAGAGCAGATTAGATCTGCTATACGGCGCGCACACCAGTGGTGGATGAGTCCCACCAGGGTGCCCGGAAGTACTTTCCAAGAAGAGAAGGCGGATCGTCAGAAGTACGCAGCAATGTTTCTGGAGGATCTGGGAATCGATCATGATGGTTCGCTGGTCGATGAAGTGGCTGAGAGAGGCAACTGGGCGCGCTGGGTAAGCGTTTACCCAGATGTGATCCCAACTTTGGAGGCTTTGGGAAGAGATTACTTGCTCGCGGTTGTTACTAATGGTGGACCATCGATGTGTGAAGCTATCAACTACGCTGGTCTAGGTAGATATTTTCAAGAGGTGTTCGCCAGCTGGTCTGTTGGTTACCAAAAGCCGGATCCGAGGGCCTACAACGTGCCGCTGGCCAAGCTGGGGTATAAGCCCAGTCAGGCATGCTTTATAGATGATACTCCTGAGAACGTTGCCGGGGCTCTGGATTGTGGCATACGAGCTGTATTGCTTGATCGTAAGGGCGAACACCAGGGTTGGACCGGCGAAAGAGTCTCATCGTTGGTAGAATTTGCCTCTTTGTTGGCTAAGAGGGAGGTGTAACCGTGGCTTTACCCGAAGTGGTCATATATACGACTCCTACCTGCGGTTTCTGTAGGCAGGCTAAGGATTACCTCAGACAGAAGAACATACCCTTCATAGAGAAGGATGTGAGCGTGGACAGGAATGCGGCCTACGAGATGATCAGGATAAGTGGTCAGCAGGGCGTTCCAGTCATCAGAGTAGGCAACGAGATCATCATAGGTTTCGACCGCAAGAGACTAGACAGAGTGCTTCAAAGCGCCGCTGAGGGCAAGGCAAGCCTTGGCGTCAGCGTTGCAGATTCCAGTCGTATAGCCCTCGAGCATGGTGTGGTGCCCATATTTGGGGCCTATGTGGGTAGGGTCGCCGCAGGGTCCGCTGCCGAGCGTGCAGGACTTAGGCCTGGAGATATTATTACCGAGGTCAACGCCAGGCCCATAAGAAATGCCGAGGACCTGGAGAAGGCCATAGAGAATCTAAGAAAGGGCTCCCAAGTTACCTTGGTATGGGTCAGAGGTCAGGATACGCTCAGGTCCACAGTCACTCTGTAGGCTTTGGACCCAGAGCCTCTAGCCTTTGAGTCCCGTGGTAGCGATACCCTCTATAAAGAACCTCTGCCCCAGGAAGAAGAGTATTATTATCGGGATGGTCATGAGCACGGAGCTAGTCATCCAGAGATCCCATCTTGTCTCGAACCCCGCGCTGTTCATGAAGGTAGCTACCCCTAGGGGTAGCGTATACTTTCTGGGGTCGTTCAGGTAGATAAGTGGGGTCATATAGTCGTTCCACTTGGCCACGAACTCGAACAGTATCACTGCTAGCATAGCCGGCTTCACTAGGGGCAGCATCACGCTCCAGAATATCCTGAGATGAGATGCGCCATCAACGATAGCTGCTTCCTTCAGGTCGTTAGGTATGGTCAGGAAGAATTGTCTCAACATGAAGATGTAGAAGGCGGATCCAAACAGATTGCCGGCCCACAGGGGATAGAAGGTGTTCACGGCGTTCAGCTTCTTCCATATGAGGAAGGTAGGTACCATCGTCACTGCGCTCGGCAGCATCATCGTCGCCAGTATGAGCGCAAACAGGGGGCCTTTGAGGGGGAAGTTCATCTTGGCAAAGGGGTAAGCGACCAGCGCGCTTGAAAACGCCACACTTACTACCGCTAGGAAGGTCACTATGAGGCTGTTACGGGTCCATAGAGCGAAATCTGTGTTCCTAAGCACTTCCGAGTAGTTGCCCCAAGCTATGGGGTCAGGGATCCAGTTTGGGGCGAAGATCTGGGCTCGGGGTTTGAGCGAGGTAGATACCAGCCAGAAGAAAGGCACAAGGAATATGAAGGACAGGATGGATAAGAGCAGGTATATGAGAAACCTCTCCGCGATGTGCGGCAATGAGAGCTTTCTTGGACTGGCCGCTACCCTGACTCTAGCTGCCTGGGGTTTCGTGGTCATTTTTGCTCACCCCCTTCATAGTAGACCCAGCGTTGGGACAGCCTGAACTGTATGATCGTGAATATGACGATTATCACGAAGATTATCCACGCCAGGGCAGAAGCATATCCCATATGGAAGTATCTAAACGCCTGGCGGAAGAGATAGACAATGTATAGCAACACGGCGTCATTCGTGGTGCTTCCCCCGCCCTCCGAGGTATTGAACAGCAGTACAGGCTGTGCAAACGTCTGTAGGGACGCGATGATGCTTATGACCAGGTTGAAGAACATAACTCCGGAGATCATAGGCAGGGTTATGTGTATGAACCTGGCCCATCTTCCGGCTCCATCGATCTGGGCGGCCTCGTACAGCTCTCTTGGGATGTTCTTTAGTCCCGCTAGATATATCAGCATAGCACCTCCGGCTCCCCAGAGGCTCATGAGTACGAGCGCAGGCTTCATCCAGTTAGGGTCAGTAGTCCATCCGGGGGTTGGCAGCCCTACAGAGGCCAGAAAGCGATTGAGTATGCCGCTGTTAGGGTTGAGGATCCACCGCCACAGGATGGCCACAGCTACCACCGGGGTGATAGAGGGTAAGTAGAAGAACGTTCGCCAAAACGGTACGCCACGGACATTAAGGTTCAGCAGCAAGGCCAGTCCCAGTGCTACCGCTAGGTGGAGTGGAACGTATAGGGCTGTGTAGTATATGGTGTTGTAGAGGGACTTCCAAAACAGTGGGTCGTTGGTGAATATCTCCTTGTAGTTTGCAAGGCCCACCCACTCCGGCGGCTGAAGCACGTTATATTCTGTGAGGCTGAAGTAGATCGATGCCAGCATGGGACCTGCGGTGAAAACCAGGAACCCAATGATCCATGGCGATATGAAGAGGAGGGCCGTGATGGCCTCCTCTTTCTTGTATCTTCTCTGAGCCTGTACGCTTCTCATGGCTATTGCTCCCGCTTATGGTAAGAAGGCTACGGGCAAGCTATTTGAAGAACTTGTCTATGGCCGCCTGTGCCTTCTCCTGCGCTGCTTTCAGGGCATCCTCAGGCGATTTCTCCCCTCTGAGGGCCGGGAGTACAGCATCGTTGTTCAGTACGTCGTTTATCTCAGCGTTGACCGGCGAAGGTGGTGCCGCCTGGCTGTTGTTCAATAGCCTTGGGAACAACGCCACTGCCGAATCTATAGCGTCATTGATTGGGGAGTAAACCTGCTCGCGCAGCAGCTTGTCTGCCTCTTTGTTGGCCGTCAGGGATGGTACGTACTTGCCTTTCTCCTCGTTAGCCTGAGCCTTTGCCCCTCGTAGCCACACCTGGGCATCGGACATAAACGAGATGAACTCCCACGCGGCCTCCTTATTCTTTGCTCCCTTGGGAATAGCCCAGGCTAGTCCGCCTACAGCCGTCACTATCTTGCCGTTCTTGTCGGTGAAGGGAACGACGTTGAAGGGGTGATCAGGGGCAAATTCGGCGATCATTCCCAGCAGCCAGCTTTCGTAGAGTGTCAGGGCCACCTGATTCTGGATAACCGGGTGCTGAGCATCCCATTGCCATGTCTGCCTGAAAGCATCGAATGCCTTCCAGCCTCCCTGTTTCTGTATGGTTTCGGCGGCGTATCGCAGCGCCTCGATATTTTCCGGTGTGGCGAACGTGGCGGTCCTGCCGTCCTCGCTTAGCAGGTTGCTGTTGTTCGCCCAGGACCACATCCACATGTAGCCATCCTGCACCTTGTGGTCGAAGCCCCATCTGATGAGCCTGTTCCCCTGCTTCTTTGTGAGCTTCACGCCATATTGTTGCAGCTGGTTCCAGTTCTTGGGGTCAATGTCATCCGGCTTTATCCCCGACTCTTGTAGAGGCTTATGGTTGATCCAGAGAGCTCTCACATCCATGAACTGGGGAATGGCCCATATCTGATCGTCCCAGGTGACCTCTTTCACTGCCGACTCGTAGAAGTTATCCATGTTGAACCTGTCGTCTTTCTCGATGAGGTCGTTTAGGGGCTCGAGTGCCCCTCTTGCTGCCCAGCTGATGACGCTGTTACGCCCTATCCAGAAGAGGTCTGGGACCTGCCCGCTCGCGACGGCTGTCAGTATCTTCTGATCCGTGATCTCTGGCACCAGCCTTAGCTGGATATTGGGGTAGGTTTGCTTGAACAGGTTCACTCTTACCCTGGCGGTCGTGTTGTCGGTGTTGAAGCCCCAGGCGGTTATGGTGGCCTGCTCCTTGAACCTCACCTGCCAGCCGGTAGCGCCAGTGGAGGCGGTTGAGGCTGCCGTAGGACTTGCCGATGGGGCCATGGAAGCTGCAGGGGTGGTCCCCGGAGTTATCCCCGGTGCTGCAGGCGAGGGAGAAGCAGGTGAGGGTGAGGGGGATACCATGCCGGCAGTTGGGGTGCTACCACCTCCGCCCCCTCCGCAGGAAGCTAGAATTGGTCCTCCGATCGTTAGGACTGCGAGCTTACTGCCCAACTGGAGTACCTTGCGCCTAGAAAGCTTGTGTTGTTCCTGCTCTTTGTTGTGGTGCCCGTCCATCTCAGTGCCACCTTTCTTTCTATACCGTCTGAACATGAAGATTGCGGATTTGTTTGTCGCAATTTTAGTTCCAAGAAGATAACTTAGAGATTACAATCAGTGAGAACGTTCTTGTAAAGGAGGAAGAAGTGCCAGTAGTTAGTACACGCAGAGGTGATGATGGCTTCACAAACCTTTGGGGCAGCCAGAGAGTGCCCAAGTATCATGACAGGCCCGAGTCCTACGGTACGCTGGATGAGGCTAATTCTTTTCTTGGGCTCGCCCGTGCCATGAGCAATCATCAGAGGGTGAAGACAGCTATATATGAGATCCAACAGGATCTGTACGTAATGATGGCCGAGCTGGCTACTCCGGAGGAGGACTACGAGAAGAGCAAGTACAAGATAACTACTGAGCATGTCGAGAAGCTGGACAAGCTCCTGGAGGAACTAAAATCACAGGTAGAGCTCCCCAATGCCTTCATAACTCCTGGAGATACTATGGCGGGTGCGGCCCTGGATGTGGCTAGGACCGTCATAAGGCGAGCAGAGAGAATCATCGCGAGACTTTTCCACTCAGAGGAGATAAGCAACCAGCAGGTGCTGCGCTACCTCAACAGGCTGTCCGACGTGGTATGGGTGCTCGGAAGGTACGAAGAGTACCAGAACCACTAGCTGGCTATCCCTGCTACTGATTGCAACTGGGGATTTGATAAGGGGTGGATGCCCTATGCTATAATTGAATCGTCGAGCGCCAGTAGCTCAGTTGGACAGAGCAGCTGCCTTCTAAGCAGCGGGTCGGGGGTTCGAGTCCCTCCTGGCGCGCCGAAGAGTGCAAATTCCTAGCTTGGCAATGTCAGAGGCTCCGGGGAAATAAGCTCTGGGCCTTTATTTTTAATCCCTGCAAGCCTCGGTGGATCTATTGCCCTGTCTTGGGTGTTGAGAGAATCTGTGTGGTAAGGTCCGGCACTTGAGGCCGTCCTGATCCCAGTCACAGCCTTACATCCAGATCCCTGTGCCAGGCGATGATATGTGCTGGGCACTCCTCCGGGATATCAAGCTGACCACTACGTATTCCAGCTACGATAGCTCTCATCCAACGCTCTGTACGTGCTCGCAGCAACAAAGCCCATATGACCCGCGGCCCGAACGTGTCAGCATGCTCGATTGGTGATTCTCTACTCCAGGTGTACGTCTCCTTACTCGCCTCGAAAGCTTGCTCAGGGAAAATAGCAGCGTCTACTGGCAGGCACTGCAAGCTTCAAGTCTTGTGTACTTGGGGCATCCGCAGGGTCGCCTACCTGGATCACCGAAGATGGCGCCGCAGGGTGCGTGAACGACGCCCCAAATCTTATCCCGCACCTCTTGCGTCCCCAGCACCAGTAAGGCTCCTGGCCCACGAGCCTATGCTCCCTGGACTGTCCCTGCCGTTGTCCTTTGCGCCCGATCTTGAAGCGATCCGTCCCAGGCACCTCTGCGCGCTCGAGGCATGCCCGGAGCCGCACCGCAACTTTGCCCTCAGCACAGATAACCCCACCTGCCGGCAGGGAGCAAGCAGCACATCCGCCCCTCACGTACTACCTGCTGCATATCAAGCTGTCAATGTGCACTTTTGGATCAAGTGTACCAAAAGCTTTAAGCAAATGCAATAAGCGAACTTATGCATTCCAGGGAGAGGGGGAGGGGTGCCGCGGAGTTTGGGGTGGGGGTGAGGGGTAATTGCTCGAAGAGGCACAGCGCGATCACTTGTGGCAGGGGCTGCTTGCCATCGCTGTGCGCGAGCTCCGTCTCGGGAGGAGGCAAGCAACGGGTTGGGCAGTCTGGCTTGGGAGGAGGTGGTAGCCCTCACAGCTTGCTGTGGGGGGTAAGGGGGGTTAATATCTTGACGGTTATTTTGACGGTTAATATTTGACGGTTTCCCTGACACAGCTGTCAGGGTTTGAGTGTCAGTATTGTCAGGGTTTGAGTGTCAGTATTGTCAGGGTTTGGGAGTTGCAAACCCTGTCAGTGTTGTCAGGGTTTGAGGAGGCTTTACCCTGTCCTTCTGTCAGGGTTTGTGTGTATTCAAACCCTGAACGACCATTCAGGGTTTGAGCGCTGTAAACGCTGCATGCACGTTCAGGGGTTGCGCGAGCATATCGAGCTGGCTATTACTCATGGCCTTAGCAAGGCCTTGCCCCTTCCGGGGTGACCCATCTGCCAGCACGTAGCAGGCAACTTGGGGTGGGTCTACTAAGGGCTACAGGGATTTGTACATGAGAAGACCGGATATTTCGGGAATTTGTCCTTGGCAAAAATTTAGAACATATGCTAGACTATGGTCACGCCCGGGGTGTACGCCCCCACTCCTGGGTGTGATACAGGTTGCAAGGGTAAAGCCCAATCCTGCCTTGCTGCCTGTGGAAGGTGCTGCTCGTGGCCCAGAGGTGCCTTCCGCAAGGCGGGAATAGTAGCTTGGGCTCTGAGCGCTGACCTCGGGCCAATGGTGCTGGCTCCGTTGGCTAGGTCGGAGGTTTGGTTGTGCCTTTGGGGAAGGCTACCTGATACCAAACGGGGTATCTAAAATCAAACCCTAGGTAGAATGCGGAGTTAGCAAGTATCGTCCCCACACGCGTGGGGGTGAACCGACCTTGCTGCCCTTCGGGAAGAGAAGATACAGCATCGTCCCCACACGCGTGGGGGTGAACCGAGAGGCCATGATCGATGTCAACCGCATATACCATCGTCCCCACACGCGTGGGGGTGAACCGATGTCAAGGAAAAATATTGATGACAAATAATGAATCGTCCCCACACGCGTGGGGGTGAACCGTACAGGGGCTTAATCTGGTAGCCTTCATCCGCGTGCGGGCAATCCCCAAGGTCCCAATACAGGGTAGTAAATTCCTCTGGCCTCTGTGAATGTTGGTTGTTGTATCCCTTATAGCTACATGTCTAGGTGGGATAACTAGTCTTATCTTTGGGGCGTACATTGGCCATTATGTTAGGATGTAGGCACGTCGATCTGTGGAACCACTTGAAGGGGGTGCTTATGCGTTTGCTCTATGTGGATATAGATAGCCTGCGTCCTGACCATCTTGGCTGCTATGGCTACCACCGTAATACCAGCCCAAACATCGACTCAATAGCCCACAAGGCAGTGGTCTTCGAAAACTGCTACATCTCCGATGCTCCCTGCTTGCCTTCGCGCACTGCTCTATGGAGCGGCCGCTCTGGTTTTCATACCAGCGTAGTCAATCACGGTGGAGTTGCTTCCGAACCATTTCGTGAGGGCCCAAATCGTGGGCACCGAGACCTGTTCGACAGGACGGGCTGGATGGCTCTGCTGCGCAGCCTTGGCATGCGCACAGTCACTGTTAGCTCTTTCGGTGAGCGACACTCCGCATGGCACTGGTACGCCGGCTTTAACGAGATCTACAACCCCGGTAGGAGGGGGATGGATGTAGCAGATGACGTTACACCCATTGCTATCGACTGGCTCCGGCGCCATGCCCAAACCGATAACTGGTTCCTGCACGTCAACTACTGGGATCCTCACACTCCCTACCGTACACCGATCGAGTTCGGGAATCCCTTCGAGGGTGAGCCTCTGCCCTACTGGTTGACGGAGGAGGTTCGCCAGAAGTGCTGGGAGGGCTATGGCCCACATAGCGCGCAGGAGCCCTCGGGCTGGGGGCAAGAGGATTTTCATCTCAAGTACCCAAGAGTTCCCGCCCAGATCGACTCCATGGAAGCTGTCAGGATGTGGATAGACGGTTACGACGTAGGTGTCAGGTACGCAGACGAGCATGTGGGCAGGTTGCTGAGCGTGTTGGATGAACTCAGAGTTCTAGATGAAACGGTCATCATCATAGGTGCTGACCATGGCGAGAACCTGGGAGAGTTAAATGTCTGGGGCGATCATCAAACGGCCGATCAGTTCACCTGTAGGGTGCCGTTGATAGTTCGTTGGCCGGGGATTACTGACTCTATGCGCGTGGATAGAGCACTGCATTATCAGTACGATTGGGCAGCCACGCTTGTGGAGTTGTTGGGAGGGCAGGTACCGGATAACTGGGATGGCAAGTCTTTCGCTTATGCCTTCAAGTCTGGCGCGGAAGCTGGCCGTCCATATCTTGTGATAAGCCAGAACACGTGGTCCTGCCAGAGATCGGTCCGGTTTGATAACTATATCTGCCTGCGCACCTATCATGATGGGTACAAGCAGCTACAGCCTCTAATGTTGTTCGACCTATCCCAAGACCCTCACGAGGAACAGAATCTGTCGAATGAGATGCCTCAGCTGGTCGACCACGCAATGGGGATGTTGGAGCAGTGGTACAGCGAGATGGCCGCCACCAGCCTGCATGATGTCGACCCGATGATGACGGTGCTGCGGGAGGGTGGTCCCTACTACACCCGAGGAGAGCTACCTGCTTATATCGAGCGCCTGAGAGCAACAGGTCGTGCTCACCATGCGCAGGAATTGGCTGCCAGACACCAGGATGAGCTTTGATGTACAGGGGGTTATAGCTGATAGAAGCGGGATTGTCGAACTCACCTGCTGGGCTGGAGATTGGTTGAACTATAAGCCCATCTCCATATGTCTTGGTACTCGGCTTTGCCTTCCGGGGTGAATTTCTGAAGTGTCATGCCGTTAGGTAGTGCGAGCGCTATCGCCAGCTCGGCGTTGTCACCGACCGATTTGGCTGCGCATTCTCTCAGGCGTCCTAGCGTGGAGTTATCAAGGATAGTCGGTACCTCTGTCGCTTTGCCTAGCTTGAGCCCATTGCGCTTGAGGACCACATGTGTGAGCTGGATATTCCTGTGCTCCTCTGGGCTATACAATGTGACGGCACGGTAGTAAGATAGGTCAAAGAGTCCTGTCCGCAGCATAGATCTTACCAGCGCGTTGTTCCCAGGGTAGGAGTCGGCCCTCAGCGGGACGACTATGTACTTCGCATCCGTAGCTGACATCTGGCGTAGCACCGTCATGACCGAGATGTACCGGAAAGAGCAGTAGTATTGGCTGTCTAACCACGCCGGCGTGGTGAGCCTACTATAGCTGCGGTTTAGCAGCTTACCGATCTTCACGCGTCCTATTTGCAGTGGCATCCACCTGTAGTCTTTGGCCGTCAGGAAGGCGGTCAAGTTGAGCTGGTGCGAGGCCTTACGGTCGTGTGTGGCGATGATCAGCGACTCACCCTTAGGCACGTTATTAGATAGCCATCGATAGAGGGCCATTTCTGCCTGTAAGTTCGTCTCCCATATGTTATAGCCTTCCGGAGGGGATGTAAGAGCCTTGACTTGCGATGTGACAGTTGAGGTTAGCAGTACCACGAGCAATGTCAGGCTTAGGACCCCAGCTATCTTGGCTGTGAATTGGGTGCTGTCCCGCAGGAGGATGATCGATCTTCTTGCCAACGTGAATATCATTGCTGCGATCGCTATGTAGGCCAGAGCCTGATAGACCAACCACTGACGAGGCGCAAGTCTGATCACCATCAATAACAGTGCCAGCGGTGTCCATAGGAACACGTAGTGGGTGTAGACCACCCAGGACGGTTTCTTAGCGAATGACTGTCTGAGAGCGAACACATAGGCCACAGGTACCAGCATCCATAAATGGAACTCTGGACGTAGCACATTCCATAGATAGTCCCAGGTGCTGGTGCCATACACTTCCCCTCTAGCACCCCTGAGCAGCATCCAGCTGACTGCTAGTACCCAGACCCCATTGATGGCTACTGCTGCGCCCTGCCGGTAACCTAATAGGTAGTACCAAATAGCCTTCAGGCGTGATCCGTGCCGGCCCAACACACTCGCTGCCAAGATACCTGCCACCAGCAGAGGTGATATGTATACTATCCACTCCTGCAAGCGAAATCGTAAGATCGTCTCCTGCGTGCTGGAGAACAGGTATATCTCCCTCGTCTTCAGCCATACCCATATCCACCATGGGGCACAGGCGATCGCTGCGGCCGTGTAGTGCAGCGCAAGCCACCTGAAACCTCTGCACATCAACAGGCAGTAGATAATGCCCATAGGCAGGAGCACCATTGCTGTCTCCTTTGTCAGTACGGCCAGCGCAAGTAGTATTCCCGAGACTACCGGTTTCCAAGCCCTAGGTGAATCCACATCAGACAAGATTATGGCCAGCTGCAGCAGAACGAATGTCAGCAGCAGGCTGTCCACCGTGAATACATGCTCCAGATGCCCCTCAATACTGAAAAAGCTCCACAGGAGGGCCGCAACACACCCTGCCCAGTAGTCGCTCAGTCGCCTGGTGATCAGGAAGATGAGCAGTGGGTTAGCTAGCGAGAGCACCTTCATGCTCCAAGCTATCGACACAGGATCGTTGCCCAGGATCATGCTCAGCGTGCCCACCACCAGCGGCAGCACGGGACCGCGCAGTGGCATTGGCAGTTGATCGAAGACGGTGTATCCTCTACCTGATAATAGGTTGAACCCCTGCAGCAGATACCATGCACTATCTGGCCGAATTATCATGTACTTGCTGAACCAGTAAAGAGGTAGGATCGATACCCCCAGGATTATGGCTAATGGTAAAGTTCTATAGCCCAGCTTTTTCAACAACGTGTTCGGCATAAATGTCAACTGCCTTTATAATAAGGATAACTTTTCCGGTCTCATAAATTTACTCTTTATAAGGAGTGTTATGACTTCAAACGGCATAGGTACTTTAGATCTGGCTCTGCTTATAACTTATATCATCCTTACAGGGCTAGTCTCCGTCACTCTAGCACCCCTTTCCAGCTTCTGGTGGATCTTCCCCATATGTGCCACGGCGCTGCTGCTAGCAATTTTATGGGGTGTCAGAGGGAGATCAACAGGCAAAGACTCTGTTACCGTGTCCAGGATAGTCAGGGTTCTTCATAGGAGTAGCACTATTACTCCCGCTCAGCTTGCCTCACCTACTGGTATGTCGCTTGAAGATTCCCGCTCCGTGCTGGAGTCCATGGTGAGGGAGGGATTGCTTGCTCGTTCTGAAACCGACTCTGACCTCTACCTGAAGGCTTATTATCCAGCTACTGAGGTGCTGGATGATACCTTCAAACCCCAGTATCAGACAGAGATCCCAACTACCGCAGGCCAGGCTCAAGGTCAGGATCTGCTGGAACCACTCAGCGAACGCGAGCTTGAGATCCTTTCCCTTATGGCCTCTGGGCATACCAACAGCGAGATAGCGAGGGAACTGTACGTTGCAGTTGGTACTGTCAAAAGCCATGTAAATAACATCTACAGAAAGCTGCGTGCTAAGAATAGGGTAGAAGCTCTCTCCCGGGCTCGAGAGCTCGGACTCATCAGATGAATCTCCATCAATCCGGAATTCAACTCCTCTAAACCACTGAAATCTATCCTTTGGTGGATTATTTGCCAACTGGTTCATTCGCTAGCATGTCAACGGAAGCTGCCTGGTTCGTTAGGTCTGCTTTCCTCGAACTAATCTCGTAGTAAATGGGAGGCAAGCTGCGAATATGTCACGTGTAAGTATGGTGCTATATAGTTTATTGACTTCACTGTTTGCTTTGTTTGTCCTATTACAAGTATTCATTGCAGGACTTTCAGTCTTTTATAACCCTGTATATTGGACCTGGCACGCTACTCTGGTACATGTGTTTGAGTGGGTGCCATTATTGATGCTCATTATTTCCATTATTGGTCGCATGCCGATGTGGGCAAGAGTGTCCTCTATAGGCCTGCTCTTATTGCTGATAGGACAGTATATAACTGCCAATATGAATGCCCTACCTCTCATCTCAGCACTACATCCTGTAAACGCCTTACTGATTTTCCTGATAACTGCATTGACTACCTACTCTTCTTGGCGCGAAATCCTTGGGAGGGCTCGATGAGCGGCGCGAAGCTCTCACGCAGGCGGTTCATGAAGATGGGGGCCATCGGGGCTGGGGGGCTGCTTCTGGCCTGTTGTGGAACCTGTTGTGGTGTAGGCAGGCTTGCTGACAGATTCTTCGATGTCGGCCTGACAGGCACCCGCTTACAGAGCCGCATCCCTCTTCCCAGGGAGTTTGAAAATCCTCTGCCGGTACCTCCTGTCCTGAAGCCAGTTAGGCGAGATTCAGGCACAGATTACTACCGAATAGTCCAGATGCCCGCTAGGGTAGAGATATTGCCTGGCTTGCGGACGGAGATATGGGGATACAACGGTATGTTTCCGGGCCCGACCATCAAGGCTACTAGTGGCAGAAGAGTAGTAGTTACGCATCAAAATCTTCTGCCCGTACCCACTGTGGTGCACCTTCATGGAGGGAAGACGCCACCAGAGCATGACGGCTATCCGACGGACTTAGTTCTCCCCTCAGGCCAATCACACACGCATGAGCTTGAGGGACATAGCCTCAGGGTCATAGGGCACGGCGAATACTCTTACGAGTATCCCAATCGGCAGCCGGCTGCCACCCTCTGGTATCACGATCACCGAATGGATTTCACCGGCCCCCAGGTTTACAGGGGACTGGCGGGCTTCTACCTGATTGCTGATGACCAGGAGAGATCGCTGCCTTTGCCATCTGAGGACAGGGATATTCCGCTTATGATCTGTGATGGGTCTTTTGACGAAGATGGGTCTCTTATGTACCCATCCCTTGACCCATCCCTGATGGGGCAGCCTGGAGTCGTCAACGAATACATGGATGGCGTGCTGGGAGATGTTATCCTGGTAAACGGAGTCCCTTGGCCTTATATGAATGTATCTCGCGTGCGCTATCGGTTCCGCATACTGAACGCCTCTAATGCCCGAAGATACAGGCTTGTGCTCGATCCATTACCTGCCGAAGGTTATTCTTTCACCCAGATAGGTAGTGATGTGGGGCTCCTGGAGTCGCCTGTAAGATTACCCAAGTTGGAGATAGCGCCGGCTGAGAGGTACGATCTGATAGTCGACTTCTCGGGATACAAAGCAGGAGACGTGATAACCCTGAGAAATGAGCTGGGCAATGGCAAGACCGCTTTGGTAATGCAATTTAGAGTTTCGGGAAACGCGGATGAATACAGTCAAATCCCATCGCAACTCTCTAAGGTCGAAAGGCTGACGGCTTCAGATGCCCTGGTCAGAGGGAGATTCGTCTTTGCACGTGGTGTGGCCCGCAACAGCAGTCATGCCCCTATGGCTATGTGGACCATTAATGGACAGCCATTTAATCCCACGAGGATAGATGCAGATGTAGAGCTTGGTGCCATAGAGGTATGGCGCATCACCTCTAATGTCCACCACCCAGTGCATCTGCATCTGGCTCACTTTCAGGTGCTAAGTCGCAACGGTGGTCCGCCCAGCCCTTACGATGCAGGCTGGAAGGACACAGTAGACATGGGGCAGGGAGATACTGTTGAGATCCTTGCGAGTTTCGATGGTTACAAGGGTAAGTACGTCTTCCACTGCCACAACCTTGAGCACGAGGATATGGCCATGATGGGGAATATCCGAGTCAGTTAGTGCGCGGGTATGGAAGGGGTGGGGGCCTATCGCCCCCACCAAAGCCTAGGAGAAGCTGGATAGAGGCTCGTTCGGAGCTAGAGCCTGGGCATTGACCTGCAAGTTTTCCTCCTCGTAAGAGGAGCGCACAAACTCCACTCTGTAGCTCCTGGACTCGAGAGCAGTTATGGACTGTACCATCCAGCCTTCGATGGTCAACCTGTTTATCCCTCTGTCCATCTCGTTACGATTAGAGTACATTACGATTCTCTTCTGCATATTGACTCCTTTCTGTAATACCTTCCTGAAACCTTATCTACTCCCCATTGTCCGCACACAACCTAAAGCACAAATATGAATAAAGTAAGAGGATGACAAGAAATTTTTCTAGCAATTAGCAGGCCAAGATCCTGAAGTTTTCCTTCTTACTAGGCGCTATTTCTTACGTTTTTCTTATCCATCTATTAGGGTCGTCTGATTTGCTTTGGATACATTTGAACTAGACAATCAGGAACACATAGTGGAGGCTAGAATTATGAAAGGCGGCATCAGGGGATTGCTTTTGGCGCTAATTATGGTGCCCTTACTGGCAGCGTGCCAATTCGCACCTGCAACTACTGGTAGTACCACCGTTACACCTACGGCGACGTCCGTGGCCTCAACCAATACAACCAGTTCAAGCAACAGCAATACCGGTAGTCAACTCTATAGCCTGACCAGCGCTACACTCAATGTGCCTCAACTGGTGCAGGAAGTGAAGGACGGTGTCGTTGAGATCATCGCCCAGCAGACATCCGACGGCAATTATATAAGAGGCATCTCTCAAGGATATGCGACCGGATCTGGTTTCATTATAGATACCCAAGGACACATACTAACTAACAACCACGTTGTGGATGGCGCTGACAAGATAACCGTCGTACTGCCGGACAACAGGATACTCTCAGCCAAGCTGGTAGGGGCTGACCCCACCACAGACCTAGCAGTGCTGAAAGTTGAGGCTTCCAATCTCAAGCCTCTGCGGCTGGGAGATTCCTCCAAGCTGCAAGTGGGTGAGCCTGTAGTAGCTATAGGTAACGCTTTGGGGCTGCCTGGAGGCCCCACAGTCACTACTGGTGTGGTTTCGGCTCTCAATAGGTCGGAGGAGGAGCCTATATCCGAGCAGCCAGGCTACTATCCAGGGATCACCCAGACGGGCAACAGTCTGTTCGGGCTCATACAGACCGATGCGGCTGTGAACCCTGGCAACAGCGGTGGCCCTCTGCTCAACATGCAGGGCGAGGTAGTGGGTATAAACACCCTTGGACAGCGCAGCACCGAATCAGGAGTAACTGTTGAGGGTATTAACTTCGCCATCCCCATAAACACCGCTAAGAGGGTGGCCGATGAGATCATACGCAATGGTAAGGTTGTCTACCCTTACATAGGCATAAGAACGCAGTTCCTATATCCTGAGGTTTCCGTTATAGAGAACCTGCCCCATGTTCTCGGTCAATACGTCGCGAGCGTCGAGCCTGGTACCCCAGCCGAGAAGGCTGGTCTGCGCAGAGGAGATATAATAATTGCCATAGATGGCCAGAGGATCACCAACGAGAGCATGTTTGTGGAACTCTTGAGAGAGCACAAACCTGGAGATAAGATAACGCTCACCATCAGGAGGGATGGCCAGACGATTACCAAAGAGGTAACGCTCACTGAGCGACCATCCAGCTTGTCAGGCTAGTAATCCTGAGCTATCAGTGGGGGTGGTGGTTTCAGCACCACCACCCTTTTTACATATAGGCAAAAATGATTTGCAGGGGGTATGGATGAAGAAGCTAGCTGCCTTGTTGTCAGTTGTCGTACTGCTAATAATAGCAGTCGTAGCTTACAGTTACCTTAAGCCTACAGCGGCACCGAGCGGTCCTCTGACTGCGGATCCTGTGTCTACCCCTTCCGGGGATACCAATGCCCGTATCTTCACCATCAGTCAGGAAGGCTCTCAGGCCAAGTTCATCATCGATGAGGTTTTGAACGGTTCTCCCAAAACGGTGATTGGGACCACTAATCAAGTAGCAGGGCAGATCTCCGTAGATCCGAACGACGTATCATCCACTCGTGTGGGTACCATACGGATAAATGCTCGTACTTTCCGGACTGATAGCTCCCAGAGAGATCGAGCTATCCAGAACAGAATCCTAGAGACCGACAGCTACGAGTTTATAACTTTTACTCCCAAAGAAATCACCGGCCTACCAAGCGATCCTGCCATCGGTAGTACCTACAACCTCAAGATCACTGGAGATCTGAAGATCAAAGACGTATCTAGGGAAGTGACTTTCGATGTTACCGTCAAGCCTGAGAGCCAGAACAGGATAACGGGTAATGCAGCTGCCACTATCAAGTATGCCGACTGGGGGATAAGTATTCCTCAGGTGCCGTTTGTGGCCAATGTGTCGGATGAGGTCCGCCTGGAGCTGGATTTTTTGGCAGTATCTTCATAACATTGGCCCTTCGGGTACAGGTTGCCTGCTTAGGCATACCTGTACCCTATCATGTATCAGGTTTCCTCGAGCACCGGCAGCTCGGTTAATGCGACCTGCATAGCGTCCTCGATGTTATCTACTAGCACGAATCGCATCTGATCCCTCAGCTCTTGGGGTATATCCTCCAGATCCTGTTCGTTTTCTTTGGGTAGGATCACCGTCTTGATGCCTGCTCGGTGGGCAGCAAGCACTTTCTCTTTTATGCCACCCACGGGAAGAACCTTGCCTCTCAGCGTGATCTCGCCAGTCATGGCAACGTCGCTGCGTACCAGCCTGCTTGAGCCCAGGGAGGCCAGAGCAGCCACTATAGCCAGCCCTGCAGATGGACCGTCCTTGGGTATAGCCCCAGCTGGAACATGTATGTGTACAGTCTTGCCTGTGAAGGCGTCTGGGTTCACTCCCAAAGGGTCAGCCTCTGACCGGACGTAGGATAGAGCTATCTGTGCCGATTCCCTCATTACCTCCCCTAGCATACCTGTGAGTATCACTCGTGGGTGGGGATCTGGCATCATAGTGGCTTCGATGAACAGAATCTCCCCACCTGTAGGTGTCCACGCCAGTCCGGTGGCTACGCCAGGTCGCGTTATCCTCTCGGCAGTGCTGTGGAAGTGTCTAGGATGCCCCAGATATTCCTGCAGATTGTCTGGGGTCATCTCGATGGATTGGGCTACACCGTCTGCTATTGCCCTGGCCACCTTGCGGCAGATCGTCGCTATCTGCCTGTCGAGGTTTCTGACTCCTGCCTCCTGTGTATATTCTCTGATGATCTTTCTGATGGATTCCTCGGTGAACCTTAGCTCGCTGTCCTGGATGCCATGAGCTCGCATCTGCTTAGGTATGAGATACCTCTGTGCAATGAAAAGTTTCTCCTGCTCGGTGTAACCTGATATCTGTATGACTTCCATTCGGTCCAGCAGGGGAGCAGGGATGGTATCTAGAGTGTTTGCCGTAGCTATGAACAGCACCTGCGAGAGATCAAATGGAACTCCCAGGTAGTTATCAACAAAGCTGTGGTTCTGTGCAGGGTCGAGGACCTCCAATAGTGCGGCTGCAGGATCTCCCTGAAAACCCACCGTTATCTTGTCTATCTCGTCCAGCATAAATACTGGGTCTTTGGTGCCCACTCTCCTCATGCCCTGGATGATCCTGCCCGGCATGGCTCCTATATAGGTCCTGCGGTGCCCCCTGATCTCGGCTTCGTCTCTTATACCTCCCAGGCTCATGCGGATGAACTTTCTCCCCAGCGCCCTGGCTATGCTCTGCCCCAGACTGGTCTTACCGACACCTGGAGGTCCAACAAAGCACAGGATTGGTTCTCTCAGCGTGTCACCAGATCCTGAAAGTGTTATGTTCTGCTCGCCTGTATCTTCTTGACCGGGGGGAGTGCCTATCCTCTGCTCTCTAAGCTTGCGGACGGCTAGGTGCTCTATTATCCTGTCCTTTACCTTTTCCAGGTCATAATGGTCCTCATCCAGGATCTCCCTGGCTCTCTGTGTGTCTATCGTTCCACCGGAGAGATTATTCCATGGCAGGTCCGCCAACCATTCCAGATATGTCCGGATAATGGCGTACTCTGGTGAAGCCATGGGGATGGTCGACAGCCTGTTCAGCTCCCGTTCGGCTTCTTTCCTAGCTTCCTCAGGTAGTCCTGCCTCTTCGATCCTGCGTCTGAGCTCGTTGACCTCGGACTGTTCAGGTCCTTCCCCCAGCTGGGACTGGATAGTACGTAACTGTTCTCTCAGGTAAGCTTCCCTCTGGGCCTGAGTAAGCCTCTCCTGCGTCTCACTCTGGATGCGTTGGCTTATCTCCCTTATCGACAGCTCCTTCTGGAGGATCTCGACCAGCCTTCTTAACTTGACTTCTAGAGGCTCCAGCTCAAGCAGTTCCTGCCTCGTACCGACGTCAAGCTGGATAGCTCCCGCGATGAAATAGAAGGTTTGGACCGGATCCCGGATACTGTCAAGAGTAGGTAGCATCTCATTTGGCAGGTCAGGTGAGATCTCCACTATCCTGCGGAACAAGTCGACAGCCACCCGCCGGAGGGCTTCTTCCTCCACGTTGTTCTCGGTCTGATCTGGAGCAGGCTCTATTCTGGCTACCAGGTAGGGCTGGGTGGATATAAAATCGAGAATCCTCACCCTCTGCACACCCTGCACTACGATTCTCAGCGTGCCGTCGGGCGCCCTAACTAGGTGATGTATGGTCGCTACTGTGCCGATTCTGTAGATATCATCCGGTCCTGCCTGCTCGATGTTCCTGCTTCGCTGGGCCACTAGCACGATCAGCCTTCGGCTCCTCATGGAGTCGTCCACTAGCCGTATGGACCTTTCTTGCCCTACAACTATCGGCAGCACCGCAAAGGGGTATATCACTGAATCCCTTAGAGGCAGCACAGGCAACAGTGTGGGTATGTTGGCCTCCAGCTGCTCCTGGTTGTTCATATTGGCCTCCATGGTAGTTAGCTTCTGCTGTTTTCGACTATTTTGGGCAGCGTGATGCGAAGTATACCGTTATCGTAGTTTGCCTCAACACCTTCAGGATCTATATTCGTGGCTATCGCTATCTCTAGTCGGAACGGGCCGTGTCGGATCTCAGCATGTCTGTACACTCCGTCCTCTCCGCAGATGTTTATGCTCCTCTCACCCTCTATAACCAGCGCATTCTCGTACAAAGTGACGTCTATGTCCTCGGCCTTCATACCTGCAAGCTCGACGATGATGCTTATATGCCTTGGTGTCTCGCATATATCCGTCATAGGCCTCCATACTGTGGAGCCCAGTCGGAACATGGGCTGCCGGATGCCCAGCAACCCGCTCATGACGTTCAGATCATCAAAAGGAGCACTGATTGTGTATTGATAGCGCAGGTATCTGTAGCGCATAGGGTTTCCTCTCTCCACTATCCGGACTTCAGGCGTTAGATATATCCTTTGTAGCAGATTCTAGCTTCTGTTGGATCTTCCTGCTCTGCTCATCTTCCAGATGCATGCTCTCCACCTTGGAGAATATATCCTCAGATGGTGCAGACCCTTCCAGCTCCTCATACTCTTCGGTTAGCATCTCTTTGAGGTAATTCCTGGCCAGCTCTATCCTGTAGCGTATGTCCTCTGGCCTCTGCCCCTCGATGCGGGCTATCTCCTCTATGTTCATACCATCCACAATGTGCATCAGGAATGGCTCCCTCCAGGATTCAGGCAAGTGTCCGAGCATGCCGGCCAGTGCTGACTGGAACTCCCGCCTCTCTATTATCTCGTCAGGAATCGGAGCTGTTGGGTCAGGGAGTACGTCCATCAGCCTTATAGGTCGTTCCATTAGGTAGTCGGAGTCGTAGTTGCCTCCTATCGGTTGTTCGAGAGAAATCTCCCTGCGCTTCTGCCGAGCCTCCCTTACCAGATTGTTCAGTACTCTTCTTACAAACCTTCTAAGCCATGGGTACAGTGGACTGTCTGGAGGTAACTCTCGGTACCTGCGCAGTGCATCCACAAGGGCCTGGTCTACAACCTCTATTGGATGCACAAACCCTGGGGCTAGCTCGCCTGTCGATTCGTAATATCTGATGCGCCTGCGAGCATAGTTTACCAATGGCTTCAGGTACTTTATAGCTTCTCTAGGGAAGTCCTCAGGTTCCCTTATACTAGCTTCAACTCTAGCCGTCACTGACATCTCCCGAGATATTATGATTTTGTACGTAATAAAGTGTATTAGTTTTGCTTATACAAAACCAGGGGAACCTGAGGCCGTGCCAGCAGCACAGCCTCAGGACTAAATTTATTGGGTAGTGGACTGAGGTTCTATGGATGGCTGAGAAGCCTGTGCCCCTGTCGTGATCTGTATTCTCCTTGGCTTAGACTCTTCCGCCTTCGGCAGGGTGAGCACCAGTTCTCCGTTCTCGTATTTGGCGCTGGCCTGGTCGCCACTTATCCTGGTCGGTAGGGTGAACGTACGCATCACCTTTCCAAGCCTGCGCTCTCTCACCAGGTAACTACCTTCCCTCTTCTCGCCCTCCTCCCTGTGCTCGGCACTGATCGTGAGCGTATCACCAGTTATGGATACATTAATCTCCTCGGGTTTGTATCCTGGCAGTGATGCCCTCAGCACAAAGTTGTCATCTGTTTCTTCGATATCCACCGGGAAGGAAGATTCCCTTGTGCCCAGTAGCATTGAGGGACTCACGAAGCTTTCCTCCAACAAACGGTTGACCGCGTCCCTAAGGCTCATCATCTCCCTGAATGGGTCCCATCTCTGTATCGACATCTTCTTACCTCCTGTAGAGATATTCTTCTCGATGTGAGCGTGAGCATTGTGCGTGCCAAGGTTGCAGACTATAGGGTATAGTGTGTGATTGAATTGCCAATAATGAGCATTTGAGGATTTCAGCTGATCTTATGCTTGATGTTACTCTCTTAGGGACAAGTGGAACATTACCACTGCCGGGCAGGTATCTTTCATCAGCCTTGATAAGGATCGGCGGCAAACTCTTTCTTATAGACTGCGGGGAGGGCACTCAGGTAGCTCTTAGAGCTAAGGGTTGGGGCATCAGGAGAATAGACTCTATCCTGCTCACACACTCGCATGCCGACCACGTGCTGGGCTTGCCAGGCTTGCTACTGACTCTGGCTTTCAGTCAGAGGGGAGCTGAGGAACCTCTCCGCATCTTTGGCCCGCCATCGGTGTTACCTGTGCTGGAGTCCATCAGGGTCTTTGCTCCAAGGTTGCCCTATCCCGTCTATTTTGTTCCCCTTGATGTCGGGGATGAGGTGGATGTAATGGATAACCTGAAGCTGTTTGCTGGTCCTACGGAGCACGATGTACCTTGTCTTTCCTATTCTCTGTACGCGCCCAGAAGCCCCAAATTCGATGTAGAAAAAGCTAATTCCCTGGGGGTTCCCCGAGATCTGTGGGGACGTCTCCAGCGGGGTGAGAGCGTCGTGGTAGGCGAAAGAGCGATCAAACCTCAAGACGTCCTAGGCCCGCCAAGAAAAGGCCTGAAGCTAGTGTTTATAACTGATACCAGGTTCACCGAGGATCTTGTGTCCTTTGCTTCTAAGATCCAACCTCCTGACTTGCTCATATCTGAGGGCATGTATGGAGATGAGAGTATGCGTCCCAAGGACTGGGATGTGCCCCACATGACCTTTACCGAGGCTGCAAAAGTGGCCTCAGCTTCCGGTGCAAAGCTGCTGTGGTTAACCCATTACAGTCCTATGATGGCCGATCCGTCCAAGTATATAGAGAACGCTCGCAAGGTGTTTCCCAGCACTATCGCTGGTTACGATGGTCTAGAGATATCTCTAAGTTACGAGGACTAAACCGTTATAAATAGTCCGGAATCTGTGGCAGAATGTGAGGGGCGGGATCGCCTGCTGAATAACCTTGAAAGGATTTTGAAGATATGGCTGTGCGCATCGGTTTCATAGGAACGGGAGGGATAGCTACAAGTCACCTGCTTAACCTAGCCTCTATACATGAGGCGGAAGTTGTCGCTCTATGTGATATAGCTCCCAACAGGGTGGAAGAGGCCAGGGAATACGTAAACAAGAACATCCTGACCAGATCGGAAGCCGAGGGCGTGGAGCCCAGGCTGATCGAAGCCGCTACGTACACTGACTACAGACAAATGATGAGAAATGAGCGGCTAGACGCGGTCTATATCTGCCTGCCTCCGTTTGCACATGGCGATCCAGAACATGCTGCGTTGGATGCGAACCTGCACATGCTCGTAGAGAAGCCTGTAGCACTGGATCTGCGAGTGGCCAATGACATATTGCGCAGGGTAAACGAGCAGGGAGTTATAGCTACCGCGGGCTATCAATTGAGGTATATGGGCTTTATAGATAAAGCCATTGAGCTCTTGAAGCATACGGTTATTGGGCAGGCTATAGTCCTACGTTTTACCAGGACTCCTGGCACCAGCTGGTATCACCGACAGGATAGATCCGGTGGCATGATGATAGAGATGGCTACTCATCAGGTGGATCTTCTCAGGTTCCTGGTGGGGGAGATACGTAAGGTCTATGCAGCCGCTGCCACACGGATAAACAACTTGGACAATCCGGAGTACGATATATTTGATGTTAACTCTTCGACCTTCACGTTCGACAACGGAGCCGTATGCAGCTTCGCTATCAACTTCCTCACCGGCCCTTCTGGATTACCAGATCTAAGGGGTGTTCACATCTTCTGCAAGGACTACATACTTTCGATGGATATCTCACTCAAGGTCCGGCGAGGAGATGATGTCGAGGAGTTCGGTCTGGAACATGACCCGATGCTGGAGGAGGATAAAGCCTTTATAGAGGCGGTGAGGACCTCTAATCCAGAGATCCTCAGGTCTGATTACCTCAGCGCGGTGCGCACACTGGCTGTAACCATAGCCAATGATAGGTCTGCAAGATCTGGTATGCCTGTAGATGTCAACGACTTGTTGCGGACGGAGGCCCCGCAGGCTGCCTGGTAAAATCTTCGAGAGGAGAAAGAAGGTGCTTATAGGAGCTCGTCAGGATTGCGTACTAGGTGATACTCTGGAAGATCGCATGAAGATACTAAAGGCCCTGGGATACGACTTCGTTGAGCTGGCGCTCACTCGTTCGGAGATAGCAGGGCTGGATGCTCATTCCGCCGACTACTACAAGAACGTCGTGGAGAGTACTGGCTTACCTATACTCTCCACCAGCATGGGACATTTTGGGCATTTCGCATCCCTCAACGATGAGGAGAGGACAGAGATAATATCGCACGTGGACAAGCTTATCACCTTCACTCATGACATAGGTGCCGATGCTATACTGCTGGCCACGCAGGAAGAGAGCCTGAAAGTGAGCGAGTACCTAAGTATCTACAGGCAGCATATTTTACCGCTGGCGGACAAGGCTTTAGATCTGGGAATAACCTTGGCCCTAGAGCATGTCAACTGGTACAAGCCATGGGCTCTAGCTGAGCTAGTGAGGGGACTCAATCATCCAGCGGTTGGCATCTACTTTGACATGGGCAACTGCCTATACGTGGGCGAGAACCCAAAGGAACAGGCCAAAATATGCGCTCCCTACACAGCGCAACTGCACATCAAGGGGGGGCCTGTGGCGCCGTTAGCTGCCATGCCGCTGGAGGAGATCAAGAGCATACTTGAGGCTGGAGGTTTCCATGGGAGGGGTTGTTTGGAGATCATGCCTGTGGAGGGCAACAGGCACCTATCCGAGGCGATGG
>NZ_JANZYQ010000018.1:0-96812 GCF_059335935.1 Thermobaculum sp. T2p | reverse complement strand
ACCCGGGCGGCATGCGTAGCCTTCTACCGATCAGCGGCCTCGGGCGAGCAGGTCGTCCCACCGGTCGGCCGCCAGTAGCTACTCGTAGAGAGGGGTATGCCAGGAGGCCTCCTGGCATACCCCTCACACGTCCCGCTCTGGTCGAAGAGGGTCGACCTGTACGACCTCGGGTGCCACACTGCCCTATGTTCGCCCTGCCTGACGGGGAACAGCTTGGCCATGCGCCCGTCGTTCTACGATGGCTCCAGATCTCCACCAGGATAAGTGTGAATCACGCCCGCGATGTCCTTTCTTGTGCGGCCAGGCTCCTTGGGGCTCATAGCGTTATCTATCGGTAGAATCTAGGCGCGACGGGACAGGGAGCACGCCCGCTGTCGAGCCTTCCTCGCTCTTGATGAGAGCTCCCCTTGCTCGTAGCCACGGGCATCTAGGAGACACTCGAGCTACTAGCAGCACCTAGAAGTCTTCCTAGTCCCTACATGGGTAGAGAGCTTACCACTACGCCAATAATCTAGCGACGTCATTTCTTCCCATATCCGACATCCCTGCCGTAAATTCATGTGTAAGGATTATGCACAAGTATAGATACAGCTACAAGATAGTTGGATTCTGACGCCGCTGGGTATATCATCTCTAAAAGGGTCTGACTTTAGCTATGGGCTATGGGAGAGACATTGTGGACGCAAGACGCTGGAGCCTACTGACGCTATTAGTGGTAGGAGCCTTCTTGGCGTTCTTCGAGCTCAGCAAGCAGGTGACGGCCGTGGAGAAGCTGTGCCCATTTGGGGAGGATCCCTTTGATGCCACGAGCTCCTTCGGGCTGCAGCTAGGGATGCTATGCTCGTCCATAGCTCTCATCCGTGCCTTTCGGGCAGGCGGGAGCGACCGGCTTACTCTCCGAGCCTGTGTTGTCGCACTGCTCTCCGTTGGCACGAGCAGCTTGGCCGACCTGCTGGGGTTATTACGCTACCCAGGAGCCTGGGCAAGGGATATCAGGGGGTGGACTCTGGCCGCGTGCGTGTTGGTGCTGGCGACCCTAGCCCTCGGCCTGTGGTGGCAGCTCACTCGCCAGTACATCCGCTTCAGCTACATGATGGGCGGCATGGGCTTCCCGGCGGGACCGTTGGCCTGGGGGCTGGCTACCCTGGGACTGTTGGGGATGCTCGCCTACCCTCCCAGGTGGAACGCCAACCTCGTCGGCGAGCTGTTCTCCGTGGTACTAGGGATGAGCTTCCTGTTTGGGCTAGTGGCTTTGCTGGCCTTCGCCCGACCGCTACCGGTATCGGGGGCGCCGACCGACCTGTTGGACGACCTCTCGGCGCTGCTGCCACCGCTCCGATGCTGGGAGAGGCACCTACGACGCGGCGTATGGTCCCTAGTGGGACTCCTGGGCTTGATCGGGGGTGGCCTGCTCGTGGTCATCGAGGCCATGAGCGAGGGCTTCATAGCCACAGCAAGCCTGCCTGAGGTAGCAGCGCTGTACATAGGCTTCGAGCTCATGGGCGCGATGGTGGGCTTCCTGCTACTAGGAGATTACCTCTATCTGGTGGACCGAGCGCGGCAGCTGACCTAGCATACCCAGTCCCAACACCGGCAGCTCGTGATGACCGGTGATGACCTTAGTATGAATCAAGCTGGGATAAGGGTACCGTGAAGAGCATCAGTCGCCCCTCAAACCTAGCATCTATCCCCATTGGACGGTAACTCCCATATAGGTTATACTCAGCGAAGGTGTCGTGCGGCACCCGGAGGAGATAGTGCGTGCTGTCGGCATCGTCCTAGGATAGGAGGCGCACCCATGGTCAGTGGGCTAGCACGCTGGGCTGGTTATGCTGGGTCTCTCCTCATGGGCTGTCTTGCGGCGTTCTTCCTCGTGCTGAACTTCTTGTTCTCCGATATATTCAGCATCACAGAGCGCTTACAGACATTCGTAGCGGTAGCGGTGGTATATGTGTTACTGGGCATGGCGTTCGGTTTCCTACTGGCTTCTCGGCGCGTACTGCCGTGGATCATCGCACCGGCAGTGATAACCTGCCTGCCATTCCTGATAGCGGGCATGCTGGGCCCCGCTCCCTTAGTGGAGGTATCCATCCCGCTAGCGTACCTACTAATCGTGCTGGTCTCCAGCTACCTCGGGGTATACATAGGACTCGTGGCCGCCCGCAGAGTGGGTCGGATCCCACCGCCAAGATAGTGGTCATGCCCTCCACAGATTGAGCGCTCCCGTAATACCAAATGGCAAGGTTATTGCGATAAATCTCTTGTGACGAAGTTATGGGTGTGAGCCCGCACAGGAGGAGACTCAAGATGGCAGACAAGCAGGCAATGATCAGCATGGTAAGAGAGGACATGGAGGTCTACTGCTCGGATGGAGAGAAGGTGGGCAAGGTCGGAGAAGTCAACATAGGCACACAGACATCCGCTGGCCAGGTCGATACCGAGGAGCGAAGCTTCTTCCAGGTCAAGCGGGGGATCTTCGGGTTGGGAGATGACCTATACGTCCCCGCCGAGCAGATCCAGGAAGTGGCCGACGATCGGGTGATGCTGGCTTGCACGCAGGACGAGCTCTCACAGGTAGCCTGGCCGGACAGGCCCCTCTCCAGCGAAGAGGCAGGCACAGACCTAGAGGGCCCAGCGCCAGGCATAGCGGCCTATGGGTTGCGCAACAAGACGCAGGGCCCCGGCTCGGGCGCTACGGGGCTGTGACCTTACCCAGGTGGGGAACTAGATGGAGCTATGAGGGAGCTATCTCCCTCATAGCTCCACTTTTTAGCTATCGTCCTCGCAGCTTACACAGTTGCTAGAACCAAGCCGCATCGTAAGGGTTTAACCCTAGCCAGAGGGCTCAGTGTTATCTGCTGGGGGCTCAGTATCGATCGCCCCGAACCCGGCGTCGCCGTAGCCACCGGTGACACCAGGATCCGTGTCAGCACCCAAGCCACCAGTCTCTACCCTACTATGTGGTTGCCCCTTGAGCTGCGCGGTTAGCCTGTCCAGCACACTCCTGACTGCCTCCTGGCTTATACCCAGGTCGCTGGCTATCTCCCAAGGGTTAGCCCCCAGAGCTGCCATGTGGGCTATCTGTCGCTCCATAGCCGGCAGGGCACGGATCAGGTCCTGCCTCTCGGACAAAAGCTTGCCAACCTCCGTATATCGATCCGCCATCGCGCTCCTCCCCTCTCTGCTCTGTCGACCTTGCCTTGTTGTGCAAGAGCCGTGCCACAAGGCAGCCCTTCAGGGCAAGATCGGTATCCCCAGCAGCTGCGAGGCCCTGGCGGAGCGCTCGCGATCTATTGGGATGGCATAGATGCCGTTGGGTGTATCCACGATCCAGAGCACCTCACGAAATCCGGCGCGCTCGATTCCGCTGCGCGAGGAGTCGTTGCCTGGCCCATGCCCTACCCAGAAAGCATCGGCGATCGGCAACAGATCGCGGATGATCGCCTGCAGGAGATGTGGGTATACCCTCCTCCCACGGTACTGGGGTGCTGTCCAGAAATCCCATAGGTAATACTCCCGAGGTACAAGCACCAGGTGCGACCCAAGCTCACCAATCTCAGCCTCCCGTGTAGCTACCCACCCGTAGGCAGCTGGATCATCATCTATTGTAGCCATATACGGGATATGACCTTGGCTAATGCGTAACTGCCAGCGAGCAGGGTTGAGATCGAAGATACGAGGTGGAGTGGGAATATCATCTAGGCGATGCACTCGCAAGCCCTGCACCTGTGGGAGCCCAGGGAGTTCATCTCCCCGCCACCAGGCGTATAAGCTACCTAGGTCTCTCTGATGATCAGCCAACAGCCTGCAACCTCCTGCGCACCATCGGCACAACCTCTTCTGCAAACAGCCTGATCTGCTCCTGAGTGCTGCCAGCAACCGGCCAGTAGATGAAGGTGTCCATACCAAGGTCGGTGTAGTATCGCACCAGGATCTCTGTCCATTCCTCGGCCTCGCCGGATATAAGCCCGGGCTTGAGTCGGAGATTGGGGCTGGTAGGTGTGCGGATGTAACCCATCACGTTGTAACCTCTACGTATCTGCGTAGGCGATCTACCAGCGTCCTCCGCAGCGCGATCTATCCGTGCCTGCATGTCAGGTAGATCCTCAGGTTGCACGTAGGTATTAGAGACGATCCAACCGTCAGCCAGCCTGCCAGTCAGAGCGAGCATGCGCCTACCACGCACGCCGGTCCAGATACGTATCTTGCCCGATGGGGCAGGACCAGGCCTCGCGCCCAGCAGGCGGAACTGCTTGCCCTCGAACGTGATGGGGGTCTTGCCGTCGCCCTGCTGCCAAAGTAGATGGCAGATCTCTATGGCCTCCTCCAAAGCCTCGACTGCCTCCGAAGGGGTCCTGAACTCCCCTCCGTACGCTAGTATCTCATCAGGCGAGGAGCCAGCTCCCAGCCCCAGCTCCAACCTTCCACCGGTGAGGGCGTCGAGGGTCGCAGCCGCCTTGGCCAACATAGCGGGTGGACGCAGGGATATATTGGCGACGTTGGTAAGGAAGCGCACGCGCTGGGTGCGCACGGCGAGAGCCGTCATAAAAGTCCAAGTGTCAAAGAAATTCGGGTTAGCAGGATGATCCTGCAATCCAATGAGGTCTATGGCCATGGAGTCGGCATAAGTCGCCAGATCCAGAGCCGCATCCAGCATGCGCGGGGAGGGATCAATATTGATCCCAAACATAGCCCTGTTGGTGGTATGATGCATGGGCTCTCTCCTTGAGTATACTACCTAATATATTAGAAAAGTATATGACCTGTGCAAGATTGTAAAAGGGTTTCCAAGGAGAGAAAGATGCTCACCGTGGAGTTGGTGCCCTCAACGGCCTGGAGAAAGAATCTGAGATCGATGCTCTCTTCAAGTCAGTGGGACAGCATCAGGCGGGCAGCCTACGTACGAGCGGGCCGTCGCTGCACGGCGTGTGGCCGTCCCGGGCGCCTGGAGGCCCATGAGGTTTGGGAGTATGACGACGACGCTCACATCCAACGCTTGGTGGACGTTGTGGCGCTGTGCCACGACTGTCACATGGTCAAGCACCTGGGATACGCCTCCACTCAGGGTAAGGCGAGTAGAGCTATTGCACACCTGGCAAGGGTTAATGGCTGGTCGCTGGAGGACGCCAAACTTTACCTGGAAGCCCAGTTCGAACTGTGGGCTAGACGCAGCCGACACCAATGGCAGCTGGATCTCTCCTGGCTAGAGGGTCAAGGCATAGAGATCCCAAGCAAAGGTCTCTGACGGGGACAACCCTAAGCTGCCCCCAACACATCTTATCTACACAGGCCCAGAGTTGGGCCACACCACTCCCCCAGATATAACGTGCCACCGACCCGTTCATACAGCTGATCTGCAAGCACCTAACCTTTTGGGTAGGGAAGAACTTAAAGAGTTCACCCTTTTGGTCGAGTCAACATCACCCTGTAGGTCGTGGTTACAGTAAGCGCTCGAGTCTATCCTTGTATTGAAGTTGAGGGGAGAGGTGATATGAATATGAGACACATCGCAAGTTGGTACCTTAGCAAGATAGTTGTACTGCTAGCAACTTTATCGTTGGTGACGGCAGCCTGCACCGCTTCTTACGGGGCACAGGTGACCGAGGTGACCGGAGTCAACGAGCAGACTCCCGAGCGCTACCTACAGGCGCTGAACACCCCGGAGGCCAGCCCACAGCCAAGCCCTAGCAACGTGACCCTAAGCGGACAGACAAGTGGAGGACGATCGCAGGCCAGCAAAGTCCAGAATCAAGAGGAGATCACGGTGACCGCCAAAGAGTTCCAGCTACAGCCTTCCAGCATAGAAGTGCCGGCTGGCAAAGCTGTGAGGCTTACATTTAGGAACGAGGGCGCTGTTGAGCACGACTTCGAGGTGCAAGGGGTAAAAGCAGACAGCGTCAAGATCATCCGGCAGTCAACCAACCTCTCGGCGGCCATGAGCGCGAGCCTACGGCAGAAGGTATCAGAAGGTGCGATCTACGCCGCCGCGGCGCCAGGACAAGAGACCACTATCGAGTTCACCATCGACAGCGAGGGCAAGTACCAGGCGGCATGCATGGTGCCCGGACATAAGGAAGCAGGCATGACCGCCGAGTTTGCAGTGGTTAGCGATGGCAAGCAGGAGTCGGACCATAGCTCGCATCAAGCCTCCAGCAGCGCCATGCCGCACGTATCCCATGCTGCGGTTGTCAGAGCTGGCGAGTACGGCCTGCAGGAGCTCCAGCCACGGGTAGTCAAAGGAGTGAAAGTATTCAACCTCACGGCCAAACACGTGAAGTGGGAAGTGCTGCCAGGCGAGTTCATCGATGCATACGCCTACAATGGGATGGTCCCCGGTCCGCTCATCAGGGTCAAAGAGGGCGATAAGGTGAGGATCAACTTCAAGAACGAGCTACCCGAGCCCACGACCATACACTTCCACGGGAACACGCTACCCAACTCCATGGACGGTGTGCCGGACGTAACTCAGCCGGTGGTCAAACCCGGCCAGAGCTTTACCTACGAGTTCAAGGCTGAGCCCGCTGGCACGTTCATCTACCACACGCACCACAACTCGGCCGTTCAGGAGCCCAAGGGACTGTACGGGGTGCTGATCATAGAGCCTAGACACGAGAAAAAGCTCTACGACCAAGAAGTCATCCAGGTACTGAGCGAGGCCGAGGGCTACTACCTGATCAACGGCAAGGCGTTCCCAGCCACCACGCCCATCGAGGCCAAGAAGGGCGATAGGGTGCTGGTGCGATTGATCAACATGGGGCAGATGGTGCACCCGATGCACATGCACGGCAATCCGTTTGAGATAGTGGGTACAGACGGGCACACCGTCCCACCGGCAGCCAGGCTCACCAAGGATGTCGTGACGATCGGTCCGGGCGAACGCTACGACCTACTGGTGAAGATGAACAACCCTGGCAAGTGGATGTTCCACTGCCACATCCTCAGCCATGTACAGAACCATGGTCAAGAGCCAGGAGGGATGATCACGCTGGTCAACGTCTCGAAGTAACTCACCACCCCTTCTTCTCCCACTTGGGTGCCGGGATTAACCCGGCACCCAAGTCATTTGAGGAACTATGGTTCCACAGATATAAACATTAGGCCAATTTGGAACAAATTGACAATTTTATGCCTTCCGAGGGTAGCTTTGCTTTGCTATCATGGACTGCACACATTCCAAGGGGGTTGGGGAGTTGTCAGTGATAGCACAAGAGGGGCAGGTACAATCGGGAGGCATCCAGCGAAGAGTGTTGGGGCTAGCGTGGCCGGTGATAGGGGAGAATCTGCTGGAAACGCTGCTGGGGGTAGTCGATACCTTCTTAGTAGCGGGGCTGGGGGCTGCAGCTATAGCCGGAGTGGGCACCGCGTTGCAGGTGATGTTCTTCTTGATATCTGCCCTGTCAGCGCTGTCTGTAGGAGCCTCGGTGCTGGTGGCCCAAAGCTATGGGGCAGGGGAGCTCAGCCGTGGGAGCGATCTGGCCAGGCAATCCATCATCTGGAGCTTCCTGTTGTCGATCCCGCTGGCAGCCATTGGCTTACTCTTCTCACAGCATATAGTGGCCCTGTTCGGTGTCGAGCCCGAAGTAGCCCACATAGCCACAGCTTACCTACACGTGTCGCTGGCTACCGTTGTCGTGCTGATAGCGCTGTTCATAGGCGGAGGGGTGCTCAGGGGAGTGGGGGACTCACGCACCCCGATGATAGTCACAAGCATCGCCAACGTAATCAACGTCTTTCTGGCCTATGGGCTCATCTACGGTCACTTCGGAATGCCTCGATTGGGGGCCGTGGGCAGCGCTTGGGGCACTTTTATCGCTAGGGCTATAGCCCTGCTACTGCTGCTGTGGGTCCTATGGAGGGGACGCAACGGCATCAGCTTCCGAGAGGGCACAGGTTGGTTGCCCAACCTCAAGGTGGCCCTGGACGTCCTAAGGATAGGCATACCAGCAGCCCTGGAGCAAGTCATGATTTCAGCAGGCTTCTTCGTGCTGTCGGTGATCGTGGCCCACCTAGGCACAGATGTCCTGGCAGCATATAGGATCACCTTCACTGCACTGTCCTTCTCTTTCCTGCCAGGCATAGGCTTCGCTATTGCAGCCACAACCCTTGTGGGGCAAAGCGTTGGGGCAAGGCGGCCCAGGGAGGGAGAGATCTCCGCAAGAGTGGCTACCCTCTGGGCGATGGCCTGGATGGGCTCCATAGGGGCCCTGATATTCCTGGGAGCCGAGCCCTTCATGGAGCTGTTCTCTAGGGATCCAGACGTGGTGGAGATAGGCGCCAGCGCCCTGAGGTTGGTAGCTCTGGCACAGCCTTTCTGGGCGATAGAGTTCGTCCAGGCAGGCGCGATAAGAGGTACAGGCGACACCTGGTATCCCATGGTGGTCAATACGCTGGGGATATGGGGTACTGTGGCCATATCCTGGGCGTTGGTGCACTTTACCGAGCTCAGCCTGGTGGGCGTGTGGCTCTCCTTCATGGTGCTCTCACCGGCGATAGGCGGCACCCTGTGGTGGTACTTCAGGCGCAGGATGCGAGTGGCTGCTGCTCTACGCTGAGATCTGTTGGCGGGGCGGCTGTGTTGGCCTCATCCCTAGCATGCCGCCGGTCCTCCCGTGACTATTGGCCACTATCTCAGCCATGATCGCCAGCGCGACCTCTTCAGGCGTCCTGCCTCCAAGATCCAAGCCGATGGGGCCATGGATGCGCGCCAACTCCTCATCCCCAAACCCTAGGGCACGCAAGCGCTCTAACCGCTCCCCGCTTGTCTTGCGCGAGCCTATAGCCCCTATGTATCCCGCCCGCGACCTGAGCGCAGCCGAGAGCGCTGGCTCATCGAACTTCGGGTCATGAGTCAGCACCACCACCGCAGTGGCCTCGTCGGGCGCCAGCTCAGCTAGCGCTTCATCCGGCCACTTAACCATCAGCTCATCGGCATCAGGAAACCGCTCGCGAGTGGCAAAAGCCGACCTAGCATCCACGACAGTAGTGTGGTACCCCAACACCTTAGCAAGCGACACCAAGGGTACCGCTGTGTGCACCGCCCCTATCACCACTAGCCTGGGGGGAGGGAAATAAGGCTGAGCGAACACGTGCACGCCCGCGACTTCAAAGGCAGCTGGCTCACGGGCTTCGACCACACGCCCTGCTGCCGAGATCGCGATCGGACCCAGCGCCTCATCGGTTGCCACGACCTGCCCATCTCGCACCACCGCCATCTGCCCGGCAAGGCTCCCCTCTAAGGGCAACACGAGCACTGTAGTGCGGCCCTCTATCAAACCCTGCCTTATATTAATGAATACAGGCTCTTGGGTCAGAGGCAACACCCAGACTTTGATCTGGCCACCACAAGCTAGCCCCACGTTCCAGGCAAGCTCGTCGGCTACTCCGAACTCTAGCATCTGCGGCCTGCCCGTGCGGATCACATCCAAAGAGGCCTCCACTACTGCTCCCTCTACGCAGCCACCGCTCACGGAGCCTACGAACTCCCCACTAGGGTTAACCGCCATGTGCGAGCCCACGGGGCGGGGTGTAGAGCCCCAGGTGCTGATCACCGTAGAGAGGGCCACGACAGGATAGCGCTGCATCCAGTCATCGATTGTAGATATTATGTCACGCATCTTCGGTACTCCCTGAGTGGATTATAGCACCATACGCAAGCAGATATCGTTTGGGTGCAACTCTTGCTGAGCTCTTGACTAACTGCGTATTAGTGTTATCCTATCCCCTACCAGGGGCAATATAAGTGGAGGTAAGGGAATGAAGCTTGAAGGGAGCTACACCATGGACGCACCCCGCGATGTAGTGTTCCAGACACTGCAGGACCCAGAAGCGCTCAGGGGCTGCCTGCCAGGAGTAGAACGCTTTGATGAGGTAGGCGAGGGACGATACGAGGCTCAGGGCAAGGCCGGAGTCGCGGGCATCAGGGGAGCCTACACAGGTACAGTCACCATGACGGATCAAAAGCCACCGGAGTCCTATCAGCTGAGCGCCGAGGGCAGCTTCTCCGGCGGCAGGGTCACCGGCACCGCCACCATCACTCTGGTCGACCAGGGTGGCAAGACCCTCATCAACTACAGCGGTGAGGCCCAGCTCAGTGGGCCACTGGCAAGCGTAGGGCAGCGGCTGCTGACTCCAGCCGCCAAGATGATGGCCAGGCAGTTCTTTAAGTGCATGGAGGAGAGGGTGAAGAGCAAGCAGACAGCACCTTCCAGCTAGGCAGGCCGCTCACCTGCAAGATATCACCAACGCTAGGATAGGAGGAGTTCTATGGCTACACATCCCGTGTCCATCACAGTCAATGGCAGGAAGTACCAGAGCGAGGTCGACGATCGACTACTACTTGTCCACTACCTGAGAGACCATCTAGGTCTCACGGGCACCCACATAGGCTGCGACACCAGCCAGTGCGGCGCCTGCACCATCGTCATGAACGGTCAAGCCGTCAAGTCGTGCACGGTGTTCGCTGTGCAGGCCGACGGTGCCGAGATCACCACCATCGAAGGGTTATCGTCCAACGGTCAGCTGCACCCCATCCAAGAAGGCTTCTGGGAAGAGCATGGCCTACAGTGCGGGTTCTGCACGCCGGGCATGATCATGAGCGCTTACGACCTGCTCCAGCACAACCCCGACCCCTCCGAGATGGAGATCCGAGAGGCGCTGGAGGGTAACCTCTGCAGGTGCACGGGCTATCAGAACATAGTCAAGGCCATACGGTACGCCGCCCGCAAGATGCGCGGCGAGACCCTGCCAGAAGAGAAGTACGTGCCCGAGGACCAACACAGGCCGGCAGCCGTCGAGGGTCCTGAGGCCGTGCCCACATCATAAAGGAGGTCGAGCGATGGCAACTTACGTAGGGACTCCAGTCAAGCGGGTGGAAGATCCTAAGTTCATCACTGGCAAGGGCAGCTATCTGGACGACATCAAGCTCCCCGGGATGACCTACGCCGCCATACTGCACAGCCCACATGCCCACGCACGCATCAAGAGCATAGATACTTCCAAGGCCGAGGCTATGCCAGGCGTTCTGGCGGTGTTCACAGGCAGGGACATGGCCGATGTCAACGCCCTTCCATGTGCCTGGCAGGCAGGCGGCGTGCAGAACAACGTTGCAACACCGAGGCCACTCGAGGTGGACGAGGTCCACTACGTAGGCGACGCTGTGGCGGTGGTGATCGCCGAGGACCGCTACACCGCAGAGGACGCCCTCGGCCTTATAGAGGTGGAGTACGAGCCGCTACCGGCGGTGGTGGACCCAGAGGAAGCTACGAAAGAGGGGGCCCCGCAGCTACACGCACAGGCACCCAACAACATCTGCATGTACTGGACGGCTGGGAACAGAGACGCCACCGAGGCAGCGCTCTCCCAGGCCGAGGTGAGGGTGCAACAGAAGCTCATTAACCAGCGTCTTATCCCCACCGCTATGGAGACTCGCGGCGCGATCGGCAGTTACAACCCCGCGACCGGCGAGTACACCCTGTGGCTTACCTCGCAGGCACCACATGTCATGAAGCTGCTGCTGGCGGCGTTCGTGCTCAACGTCCCCGAGAACAAGATCAGGGTGATAGCGCCGGACGTCGGCGGGGGCTTCGGGTCCAAGATCTTCTGCTACTCAGATATGGCGATCGTCGCCTGGGCATCCAAGCAGGTGGGACGCCCCGTCAAGTATGTCGAGGACAGGCGCGAGAACTACATGTGGACCACCCACGGGCGCGACCACGTCACCTACGCCGAGATAGCGGGCACCCGCGACGGCAAGATCACGGCGCTCAAGGTCAAGACCTACGCCAACCTGGGCGCCTACCTATCTACCGCGGCTCCTGGGATCCCCACCACTCTCTACGGACGCATGATCACGGGCGTCTACAAGATTCCCAACGCCTTCGTCGAGGTGTACGGCGTGTACACCAATACCGCGATGGTCGATGCCTACAGGGGCGCAGGTAGACCCGAGGCCACCTACCTCATCGAGCGGATGATAGATCTCTTCGCTCGGGAGATAGGCATGGACCCGGCGGAGGTGCGGCGCCTCAACTTCGTGCCCCCGGATGAGTTCCCCTATCGCAACCCCGTAGGCATGCTGCCGTACGACTCCGGGGAATACGAGAAGGCGTTGAACAAGGCACTGGAGGTCTCCGGCTATGGGGAGTTCCGTCAGCAGCAAGAAGAGGCCCGTAAGCAAGGCAGGTACCTTGGCATAGGACTATCCAGCTACGTAGAGGTGTGCGGCCTCGCGCCCTCCGCATGGATCGGCCTCAATGGTGAGGGCTGGGGAGCTGCGCTGTGGGAGAGCGCCAACGTCAAGGTCCATCTGACGGGCAAGGTGGTGGTCACTACTGGGACCTTACCTCACGGCCAGGGCCACGACACGACTTTCGCCCAGATAGTGGCCGATGAGCTGGGGGTACCTCTGGAGGACGTGATAGTCGAGCACGGAGACACCCAGGGCACACCCTTCGGGTACGGCACCTACGGCAGCCGTAGCCTGGCGGTCGGAGGAGTGGCGATCTACAAGGCCGTGGAGAAGATCAAACAGAAGGCCAAGAAGATCGCCGCCCACATGCTGGAGGCTGCCGAGGAGGACATAGTCTTCCAGGACGGCAAGTTCATGGTCCGTGGAGCCCCGGAGAGCGGCAAGACCATCCAGGAGATAGCCTTGGCCGCCCACCTAGGCTACAGCCTACCCGAGGGCATGGAGCCATATCTGGATGAGACCACCTACTTCGACCCACCCAACTGCACGTTCCCCTTCGGCACGCACGTGTGCATGGTGGAGGTCATGCCAGATACCGGCGAGGTCAAGCTGCTGGGATACGTGGCGGTGGACGATGTAGGTAACGTCATCAACCCGATGATCGTCGATGGGCAACTACACGGCGGCATAGTCCAGGGCATGGCGCAGGCGCTCTGGGAGCACGGCGTGTACGACGAGAACGGCCAGCTGGTGACCGGTACACTGATGGACTACGCCATCCCCAAGGCCAGCATGGTGCCGGACTTCAAGCTCGAGCGCACCGTGACTACCACGCCCGTCAACCCGCTGGGCGTCAAGGGAGCTGGCGAGGCGGGTACGATCGCCGCGACCCCCGCGGTGGTCAACGCCGTGATGGACGCGCTCGCCCCCTTCGGCATACGCCACATCGATATGCCCCTCACGCCCGAGAGGATCTGGAGATCGATCCACTCACAGGAAAACAGGAGTTAGGAGGAGAAGATGATACCCGCCGAGTTCGACTACTATGCGCCGCAGACCATAGATGAAGCTGTTGGTATCCTTGGTGAACATGCCGAGGAGGGCAAGGTGCTCGCTGGCGGCCACAGCCTCATCCCCCTGATGAAGCTGCGGCTAGCCACTCCCTCCGTACTCGTGGATATCGGTCGCATCCCCGAGCTGCGAGGTATCAGCCGTTCCAACGGCACCGTGACCATCGGGGCGACCACCACCCACCGGATGATAGAGTTCAGCGAGGAGCTATCCCAAGCCCTGCCCATCATGACGCAAGCCGCCAAGGTCATCGGCGATCCGATGGTGCGCAATCGTGGCACTTTCGGAGGATCCCTGGCCCACGCAGACCCCGCGGGTGATTGGCCAGCGGTGGCTCTGGCCCTCGGGGCCACCATGCACGCCAGGGGCCCCGAAGGCGAACGCGCTATCCCCGCAGAGGAGTTCTTCGTCGACCTGCTCACCACGGCGTTGGAGCCAGGGGAGATACTGACACACGTAGACCTTCCAGTGCCCTCAGGCAGGGTTGGGATGTCCTACCAGAAGTTCAGGCACCCAGCCTCGGGCTATGCCGTGGTCGGCGTGGCGGCGGTGGTCACCCTGGACGACTCGGGCAAGTGCGCCGACTGTCGAGTGGGCATCACAGGTGCTGGGCCCTTCGCACAGCGGGCCACCGAGGTCGAGAACGCCCTCAAGGGCCAGCAGCTGGACGAGGGTACCGTACAGGGAGCATCAGAACTGGCAGGCAGTAACATGGAGTTCCTAGGGGACATCTTTGCCTCGGAGGAGTACCGGGCCCAACTCGTGAAGGTCTACACCCGGCGAGCGATAATGGACGCCCTCGCCAGACTGCCCTAATCCTCATCGGGTTGCCGGGTAGCACTACCCGGCAACCCACAACACTCACCAAGGAGGCACATATTGCAACCAGATGACAACGAAAACCGAGAACGCCCAGAGCGTGAGGCTCCCCCCATCGCGGGGACAGTACAAGGCGAGCACGTGGAGATCAAAGGGGGAGGGGCGGCGGCGATCATATCACAAGGCGATATGTCCATTCATGGGGGAGGCGGCGGCCTCTTGATCTCCGGCGGCAACACCGAGATCGCAGGCGGAGGAGCCGCCGTGATCATCTCGGGAGGAGAAACGGAGATAGAGCAGGGAGGCAGTGCCCTCGTGATAGCCTCAGAGGCAGAGGTGGAGCAAGGGTTTGTGGGCATAATCATCTCGGGCGAGACCAAGCTGGAAGAGGGCTCGCGAGTGCTGCTGGACACTCCCAGGGCGTTGGCCCTAGGAGCCGCCCTGGGCGTTACGTTCGCCCTTCTTAGCTGGCTTCTGCGCAGGCGATAGCCTAGTAGTCGCCAACTTGGTGCAGCCTCCAGAGGGTCCGAACTAGTATCCCAAAGCCACAACACTTTCAGTAAACCTTATATCCCCCACCCACATTGGGCAAGGTCTCAATTACTGCCCAGCGAATACAAACTAACACCAAGATAAGTATTGACAATACATATTTATATCATTTATCGTTATAATGTAGTTACCTACCCGCGCAACCTGCAAGGAGAAAGGAGATTAGCATGATTAGTCAACTGCGCCTTACGGGTGTGGTCCTCTTGACTCTGGCAAGCTCGATGCTCGCCGGATCTGCCCACGCGGAGGGCAGGTGGACATCATGGATAGGAGGAGCCAGGGTGGGTTTTGAGTCGCGCTCCTGGCACGATAACAACTCAGATAACGTCAACACGAAGATCACATTCAGTACATGCCGAGACTCAACCCCCTTCACTGACCCCAACGACTGGGCAGATGTCAGGCTCTACCGTGAGATACGTTTCAGACCGGACGCCATAGTTGGCACCAAGAGGCTGTACTGCTGGAACTCGGCCTCGGGCTTCTACGGGGACGTCGAGGAGGGGGACTACCACTTCACCATCACGGACTACAGCGGGCCGAACGAGGACTGGAACACCCTGGACGTGAGGGCTGTAGAGGTCGTCTACTAGCAACTAGGAAACGCTCATGGTAGCATACAAGGCAAGGAAGACTTGCTAGGAGCTGCGATGTCCCTTCGCTTTGAGAGCTTGACCTACGGATATTCTCGGAAGAAGAGGGTGTTCGAGGACTTCTCCTGGGAGGTCCAGCGGGGCCGCACGGTATTGCTTGGGCCTAACGGAGCAGGCAAATCTACGCTGATAGGGCTCGGCGCCAACGCACTCACACCGAAGGCCGGCAGAGTGAGTCTAGGAGAACTCGACCCCCGACACATTCGCCATCGTGCCCGCTACAGGAGGTTGGTGGGCTGGATGCCCCAGCAGATCAGGGCCGTGCCGGGGCTGACGGCGCGCGAGCAGGTAGCTTACGCAGGCTGGCTCAAGGGACTCTCCAGGACCGAGGCGTGGCAGAGGGCGGGGGAGGCGCTGGAGATGGTGGACCTGACGGCGCTGGGCGACTCCAAGGCCAGCACTCTCTCGGGAGGGCAGCTGCGCAGGGTGGGGCTGGCACAGGTGCTGGTGCACTCCCCCCAGGTGTTGCTGCTGGACGAGCCCAGCGTTGGCCTCGATCCCGCACAGAGGGCCAGGTTCCGCGACATCCTGACGAGACTGCCTGGAGAGCTGGCGGTGTTGGTCTCCACGCACCAGGTGGACGATCTGTCAGAGGTGTACGATCGGGTGGCGGTCATCACCGAGGGCAGGATAGTGTTCGAGGGCCCGGTCGGGGACTTCATGTCGCTGGCGCCCGACGGTCCCCGGAGGGCGGAGGTAGCTTACGCCGTGCTGCTGGGCGGAGAGCACTGATGCGCTGGCGAACGGTTCTGAGGGTCAGCCCCGCCAGCTGGCTGCTGCTCCCGATGGTCGCGGCCGCCTGGGCTTACGCCAGAACGATCGTGGCCGAAGGGGTGTCGGCCGATCCCTATCCGCTGGCCTGGACGGCTGCTGGAGAAGGCGTGTTGGTCTGGGTGGCTTCAGCGTGCGCGGGCCTGTGCGCCTGGGAGGGCGGTCGGCTGCGCAGAGCCCGGTGGTGGGACAAGCCACATGCGCGCTCCAAGCTTACGATAGCTGCCTGGAGCTGCGCGCTGCCCTGGACGGTCGGCATGTGCGCTATGCTGTTGGCCACGGGCTACCTATTGCTGCAGAGAGGGGTGCACGTGCCGGACTGGCGGGTGCTGGGCCTGATAGCCATACAGATTACCTGCTACTCGTTGCTGGGCTTCGCGCTGGGCGTGTGGCTGCCGTTGGTCCTAAGCGTGCCGCTCTCCATGCTCCTGGTGTGGACCTGGCTGGCGCTGCCCGTGGGCATGGAACCCGTATGGCTGCGACACCTCAACGGCAGCGGCCTGTTCCTCTGCTGCAGCGCGGAATGGGACCTGGCCCCCAAGGCCGTGCTGGCCACGGTCCTGGTCACTCTGGGAGTGGGCGCCTCAGCGATGGTGCTCATGACCATCGCCCGTTGGAGGTGGCTCGCGGTGGTCCCCCTGGCGATCGCGTTGGCGTTGGCCGTGCCCCTGGTGCGCGGCTTTGGATATGTGCCGGTCGTGGCACGGGATCCATCGCTGCTGAGGTGCGCCGGATCGCAACCCAGGGTATGCGTGTGGCCCGAGCACGCGGGCATGCTCCCCAGGATACTGAGCATGCTGGCCCAAGCCAGGGAAGCGTGGGCTTCCCAGGGAGTGAACCTGCCTGACACCCTGACTGAGGGGCAGGCCAAAGGACCTGGCGAGGCGGAGTTTGACACCAACGTCAAGACCGACGACGTCAGCCTCAAGCTGTCGCTGGCCTCGGCCGTGGTGGGAGCCGATCCGAACTGCGAGAGCGAAGAAGCCTTCGATGCCGGCATGCGGGCCACCTTCTGGCTGGGAGTGAAGGCGGGGATACCGATCTCGGAGATCGCCAAGCGTTACCAGGACCCAAGCACGTTCTCCGAGATCAGGCAGGTATCGAGATGGAACCCCCAAGAGCAGGCGTCCTGGCTCAGGGAGCAGCTGGCGGCCGCCCGCAGCTGTGGTCCTACCCAGGTGAGGGTCAGGTGAGCCTCTGGCTGAAGACCAGACGAGCGCCCCTCAGCGTCGCCCTCGTGCTGCTGCTGTCGCTCGCGGTCCCGCCGCTGTCAGGCTTGTACCTGCCCATACCCAATCTATTCGGGGGTACAGCCGACGTGCCGGTGGTGCTCATCCTCCCGGTAGGGGTGGCCATCACCACGTGTTGGAGCCTGGCCGGAGGATATACGCTGCTTGAGATGGTGTCGAGCCGTCCGGTGTGGTCGCTCGACACGCTGTGGGCGGTGTCGTTGGCGGGGTTGTTCCTGCTCGTCTGCCTAGCAGAGAGCGCGACCGCTGGACCGCCCCTGGCGGTGTCGGCCGGCAGGAACGCCCTGGGTTACCTGGGACTCGCGTTGATGGGCCGACAGCTGTTGGGCAAAGAGGCCGGCGCAGTGCTGCCCACAGCGTTTTTGCTGCTCACCGCCATGTTCGGTACCACCCCCTATAGAGAACCCCAGCCCTGGGCCTGGCCGCTTCATCCCGCCAACAGCCCCATTGCGTGGGGGCTAGCGATCCTGCTGCTGGTAGCGGGGGCTTGGCTCTCGGTCAGGAGCAACCCTCCTATCTGTGGGGAGGAGTGAGGGCTAGAGCATCTCTCTTCTGTAGCTCACCCACGAGGTTGTGCTATCATCGGTGTGCACGCAAGCCACACAAGGAGGGATGCTCATGACTCAGTTGTACGGTAGGGACTACTCCAAGGATGAGCTCGAGAGGATGACGGGCTACATGTTTCAGCTGGCAGGGGTACAGCTTGGGGAGATCACAGACGGTCGCGCTCGAGGCATGCGGGTGGCAACGGTCCGGACGGGCTCAGGGCTCACGTTCCAAGTCCTGCTCGATCGAGCGATGGACATATGGCAGGCTGAGCACTCGGGCAGACCGCTGGCATGGCTGCATCCTGCGCTAGGGGGGCCGGCGCTCTACGAGCCCCAAGGGGATGGCTGGGGACGCACCTTCGGCGGGGGACTGGTGACCACCTGCGGACTCATCCACTTCGGACACCCAGAGGTGGACCAAGGGGAAGAGCTAGGGCTGCACGGGCGCATCTCCCACTGCCCGGCCGAAAACGTGCACATCCACGAGGGCTGGGAGGGCGACAGCTACAAGATAGAGCTCCAGGGCACGGCCCGACAGGCTGTGCTCTTTGGAGAGTACCTCACCCTGGAGAGATCTATCACCACCCATCTGGGAGCCAACTCTCTCGTGCTGAGGGACGTGGTCCATAACGACGGCTACCGCCCCACGCCCCACATGATCCTCTACCACTGCAACTTCGGCTTCCCGGTGGTGAGCCCCGACTCCCAGGTGCTGGTGGAGGACGAATCCGTGAGGCCCAGGGACGAGGACGCGGAGGCCGGAGCTCATCGCTGGCACCTCTTTGAAGCTCCAAGAGCTGACTTCCGCGAGCAGGTGTTCTTCCACAAGCCCAAAGTGGGATCTGATGGCCTAGTGCGCGCAGCCATAGTCAACCGCCAGATGGGTTTCGGGGCCTTCCTGCGGTACAGAGCCAAGGAGTTACCCTGCCTAGCGCAGTGGAAGATGATGGGCACCAGGGACTACGTCTGTGCACTCGAGCCTGCCAACTACTGGGAGACACCGCGCCACGTGCTGCGGGAGGAGGGAAGGCTGAGGCACCTAGAGCCGGGGGAGACCGTAGAATACGAGATCGAGATAGGGGCCCTGCCTACGGAATCAGCGGTAGCAGCCTTCGAGGAGGAACTGAGGGAGTCCTTAAAATAAGTTTGGGGAGGGAGTTCCTCCCCAACGATAGTCGGCAGCCTTAGAGGACAAGGGGGAAACCTCTAAGAGCTGCCAAGGCTGACGGCTACCTGCTCCACCGGCAGAGGTGGTTCGGCATGCGCGGGCAGCGGCTGGGCACCTCCCTGCATTACCCTAGACAGCAGCCTCTCTTTGATGAGCCCGAACCGCTGGTCGCCCCTCTTGCGGGGACGGTCAAGGTCCACCCATTCATCAAGGGCCACCCTGCCGTGCTCCAGCAGCACCACTCGGTCGGCCAGGGCCACGGCCTCCTCCACGTCGTGGGTCACCATGATCGCCGTGAAGCGCCCCCGCCACCAGAGGGACTCCACCAGTCCTTGCATCTCGATGCGGGTCAGGGCATCCAACGCCCCCAGCGGCTCGTCGAGCAGCAGCATAGATGGGTGCGAGAGCAGCGCCCTGGCCAAAGCCACGCGCTGCTTCTGCCCGCCAGAGAGCTGGGCAGGCCAGTCGCGCTCGCGCCCTGCCAAGCCAACGTGCCGCAGCATCGCCTTGGCCTCCTCCACCGGGGCGCCCTTACGACCCAGGGCAACGTTATCCAGCACCCTCTTCCATGGCAGCAGCCTGGCGTCCTGGAACATCACCCTGGCTGCGGGGTTCCTGCCGCTCAGCGGCTTGCCGTTGATCTCGATCCAGCCCTGATCGGGACGCTCCAAACCCGACAGCAGTCGCAGCAGGGTGCTCTTGCCGCAGCCGCTCCTACCCACCACGGCCACGAACTGTCCAGGTTCTATCTCCAGGTCCAGCCCCCTCAGCACCTCGTTGCTCCCAAAGCGCTTGCGGAGGCCCTGCACCTTGATCCATGCACCGTATTCCACAGCAGTCATCTCCTTACCTCCTAAGCTTTCTGGTAGGCAGGATGCCACCTCAGCATCTGCCTCTCCATCAACCTCGCGACCGTATCGGCCAGCTTGCCAAGCACCGCGTACAGCAGTATGCCCATCACGAGCACATCGGTCTGCATAAACTCTCGGGCCTGCATGGTGATGTAGCCTATGCCGGAGCTGGTAGCGATGGTCTCGGCCACGATCAGCGTGAGCCACATGACACCTAGGGCGTAGCGCACGCCCACCAGGATTGAGGGCAGTGCTCCCGGCAGCACTATGTCTCGGAATATCTCCCAACGGGACAACCCATATACCTGCCCCATCTCCAAGAGTCCCAAGTCCACGTTCCTGATCCCGTGGTAGGTGTTGACGTACACCGGGAACAGCACACCCTCGGCTACCAGGAAGAGCTTGCCCTGCTCACCTATCCCGAACCACAGGATCACGAGGGGGATGAGGGCCAGATGAGGGATGTTCCTGATCATCTGTAGGGTGCTGTCGAGCAGGCGAGAGAGGGTAGCAGACAGCCCGTTGATCACGCCAAGCGTGAACCCCAGCCCACCACCTATGGCGAACCCGAGCAGAGCCCTGCGGGCGCTCACCGCCATATCCGTCAGCAGCTGGCCGCTCTCGGCCAACTTCCACGCGGCCAAGAGCACCTTGGAGGGCGGCGGAAGGATGCGGGCGGGCAGTACTCCCGCCCACCCTAGGGCCTCCCAGATGACCAACAGGAGGGCCGGCACCACCCAGCCCGACAGCCCAGCCAACCTGCGCCAGAGGAGCGTGATCATCGGCTGGCCTCCTGCTTGCGGTCGTTGCGGATCAAGCCCCCCTCGGCCACGATCTCGCCTATAGGACCGTAGTAGTTAGTGTAGTTGTAGCCCTCCAGGCGCTTGTGGAGGCCAAGCAGAGGGAACACCAGCTCGGCGAACCTGTGGGCTTCCTCGAGATGGGGATAACCCGAGAAGATGAAGGTATCGATGCCCAGGGCCTCGTACTCGCGCATGCGCTCCACCACCTGCTCGGGGTCGCCAACCAAGGCTGTCCCAGCACCTCCTCGGACCAACCCCACACCAGCCCAGAGGTTCGGGCCGATGCGCAGGCCGTCGCGCTTGCCGTTGTGCAGCGCTGCCATCCTGTGCTGGCCGTGGGAGTCCATCTGGGCGAACACCTCCTGGGCACGGGCGATGGTGTCATCGTCCAGCCTGGAGATAAGCCTCTCGGCGGCCTCCCAGGCCTCGCTCTCGGTCTCGCGCACGATCACGTGCATGCGGATGCCGAAGCGCACGCTCCTGCCCTGCTCCCAGGCCAACCGACGCACGGAATCTATCTTCTCCCTCACCTGCTCCGGAGGCTCACCCCAGCTCAGATACATGTCCACATGCTTAGCGGCCACCTGTTGGGCTATAGGCGATGACCCCCCGAAGTAGAGCGGCGGGTGGGGCGCCTGCAGCGGCGGGAACAACAGCCTGCCTCCCTTTACCTTGATGTGCTTCCCCTCGAAGTCCACGGTGTGCCCACTCATGATGGAGCGCCACACCGTCAAGAACTCATCGGTCACCTCGTAGCGCTCGTCGTGATCTAGATGCAGCCCGTCACCGGCTAGCTCTTGTGGGTTGCCGCCCGTCACGACGTTGATCAGCAGGCGCCCACCCGACACCCTATCGAAGGTGGCGGCCATCCGAGCGGCCAGCGTCGGCGATATCAGCCCTGGCCGTACAGCCACCAGGAACTTCATGTGCTTGGTGAGCGGCAACAATGATGAGGCCACTATCCATGCGTCCTCGCAGTTGGCCCCGGTGGGCAGGAGCGCTCCCTCGAAGCCGAGAGCGTCGACCGCCTGAGCTATCTGCTTGAGGTAGTCGAAGTTGGAGGCTCTGCCAAGATAAGATGTGCCTAGATACCTACCATCTCCACCTGTGGGTATGAACCAGAACACGTTCATCTTCAATACTCCTTTCTAGCTAAAGAACTACTTCTGATACTCCGGTAAAACTGCGTCTTGGACGTTGATCTTCTTGGGGATAAGCCCTAGGCTGTAGAACAGGTCGGCCAACTCCTGCTGTTCCCGCACGATATCGTCGCTGACGGGGATTATGCCATACACCCTGCGCTGCTCCATCTGGCGCTGCACAGACTCGTCCACGCCTGTTTGCGACGACACCAGCTTGGCCACCTCATCCCTGTGCGCCTCCGACCAAGACTCCGTATCCTGAATCTCTTTGAGAATCGTATCCACGGCATCTTTGTGCTCCGAAGCGAACTTGCGGGATGCCAGGTAGAAGGACCTATTGGCCAGGCCCGCGGACTCGCCATCGGCTATGGCCCTAGCACCGGTCTCCGACACCTCCATCTGGTAGTAGGGATCCCAGATGGACCAGGCGTCCACGCTGCCACCCTCGAAGGCAGCCTTGGCGTCAGAAGGTGTAAGGTACACAGGCTGGATATCGCTGTACTTCAGTCCTGCCTTCTCCAGCGCCTGCACCAGCAGCGCGTGCGCGCTCGAGCCCTTCTGCACGGCCACCTTCTTCCCCTTCAGGTCGGCCACGGACTTGATCTTAGAAGTTTTGGGCACTATGATGGCCTGGGTCTTCGGGGAGGGCTTGGTGGCAGCTACGTACACCAGGTCCACCCCAGAAGCCTGCGCAAAGATCGGGGGAGGCGCTCCGGTCGTGCCGAAGTCTATGCTGCCCGCACCCAAGGCCTCCAGCAACGGCGGACCTGCCTGGAACTCAGTCCACTGGAGGGTATAACCCAGCTGCTTGAGGTCCTGCTCTAGGGTGCCGTTGGCCTTGAGCACCAGCAGGGAAGATGAGCCTTTCTGGTAGCCAATGCGCACGACCTTGCCACCAGAGGACGATGATCCAGAAGAGGATCCAGAATCAGAACTCTGTACGGTCTCGCCACAACCCGCGAGGGCTAACCCTATAAACAGGGGTAACAACAGCCAAACGTAAAGTAGCTTTCGCATGTCGATCCTCCTAAGCTATCGTTTTGAGTTTACTTCTGGTGGAATCGCGCGACGTCACCACTGCGCTGCTAAGTGCTGCCAGCGCTGCAGACAAGCGATCGTCCACCTCCGGATGAAGGGTGAGAGTACCATCGGGCTGCCAACCCACCTGCGAGTCCAGGACGCACACTCCAGCCAGCACATGCCTAGCTCCCAGGGCCGACAGCACGGGCTTGAGGGCATAGTCCAGCGCCAAGCAGTGTGCCAGGGATCCCGAGGTAGTGATGGGGAGCACAGGCTTGTCCGCCAGGATACCGGGTGGCAACAGGTCCAGGAAGGCCTTGAGCACGCCCGAATAAGCTGCCTTGTATACAGGGGTAGCGATGATCACCGCCCGAGACTCCTGCACCAAACGGATGGCCTCCAACACAGAGGGACCGTCCACGCGAGCGTACAGGAGATCTGCAGGATCCAGATCGCGCACGACCACCGAGCTACAGCGCAGGCCGTTGGCCTCCAACCTAGCCCTGGCCAGCTCGAGCACCTGAGCCGAGCGGGAGGGCGTGGAGGGACTACCAGCTATGGTCACCACATCAGACATCGTATCGTACCTCCCAATATTTCTCTACTAAAATAGTAGACTTAGTAGACATTAAGAGGGTACCATCCACCGATCATCTAATCAACCCCCTGCACCCAAATATCCCTTATAATGCCTATTCAGAAGTTGCAAAATACTTATTGCGGGGGTAATAAGCTTGCACATCACAGCCAGAGCGGACTACGCCATACGAGCAGCGGTGGAGATGGCCGCACGGCACCCGGAGCCCCTTAAAGGGGAGCAGATCGCTGAAGCTCAGGAGATCCCGATAAAGTTCCTGGAGAGCATCCTCCTGGACCTCAAGCGTGCAGGTCTCGTGCGCACGCAGAGGGGCCAAGCAGGTGGCTATTGGTTAGGCCGTCCGCCTCAGGAGATATCGCTGGCGGACATCATCAGGGCAGTGGAGGGCCCCTTGGCCAACGTCAGGGGGATGAGTCCGGAGGAGATCACCTACAAGGGAAAGGCTGCTGCCCTGCGTGACGTGTGGGTCGCGCTGCGGGCAAGCATGCGAGCGGTGCTCGAGACCACTACGCTAGAGCATCTAGTGAGGGGGGAACTACCACAACAGCTAACCTACCTGCTGGAGGACCCAGATGCCTGGGTCAGAAGGGGGCGTTAATTCGTCCCGAACCTCGTGTACACTATCTGACCCGGGCGCAACCCTAGGTAATCGGCATCCTCCTTGGGAAGGACCACCTTTACGCTCTCCCCCCTCTCGGAGACAAGCGATAGTCCGACCACGGAGTCCGTCTCCCGAAGGCTCTCGACCATCATCTCGTGGGAACCAGGTATAGGTCGGTAGTCTATCTGCAACACCTGCGCCATGTCGTCGACATCGGCGTTGTTAGGGTAAGCCTCGGCAGCACATCCGGACCACACCAACCTACCCCGCCATAGCATGAAGATGCAGTCCGCAAGACCGTAGACACTGTCGTAGCTGGCTGATCCCAAGATCACCGAGGCCTCCCTATCTTTTACCCCATCGCGCAGGATATCCATCAGGGCTTGCCTCTCGGAGCGGGGCAGCGCCTCGAAGGGCAGATCGAGCAGCACGATGCTAGCCCCCTCCTCCAGGGCCTCAACGGCCTTGCGCCCAAGCTGGAGCGGCGCGTTCGGCGAGCTCTCGCGCAGCAGCACTGCCCTCCCACGCACCCTCAACATACCTGAAGTGGGGGAGCAAAGCCCAGCAATGAGCTCTAGTAGCGCGGACCTCTCAGCCTCCCGCGTGCTCACCACCGCCCCGACCCTGCCCGGACGGACCTGGAAGCTCAACCCTTCCAGTAACAGCTTGTCGTTCACTACCAAGGACACGTCCTGCAGTACAGCTAACATGCTCATCCACCTCGCAAGATTCTGATGGCAAGCATAGAACATGCACGCGCCAGGCACAACCCCGGCGCACACACAATTATCACTATTTTTCTGCCTGCATATAATTTCTTCTTATAACCAATGCTCACCACCTACCTTCACCTCGCGGCCGGAAGTACGCTAAACTGGTCACGCCTACTGCTTTCGGGAGGAAGCCATGTTCGTACAGCTGCTGCGCGCCAAGCTACATCTCGCCAGGGTAACGGGCGCCGATGTGAACTACATCGGCAGCATAACCCTGGATGCCGACCTGATAGAGCAGGTGGGCATATATCCCTACGAGCGCGTGCAGGTGGTCGACGTGGACAACGGCAATAGGTTGGAGACCTACGTCATCCCGGGGGAGAGGGGCTCGGGCATCGTGCAGCTCAACGGCGCCTCCGCCCATCTGGTACAGCCTGGGGACAGGGTGATCATCATGGCCTACTCCTACGTACCCAGCCCACCTCCACCCAACTGGCAGCCGAAGGTAGCACTGTTGGACGAAAACAATAGGATAGCTAGATGGTTGGACTCTCAGGAACCGGCGGCCGTTGGTGGCTAGGCGCTGTCGCGCACGACCAAGGTGAGTGGCACCACCTCGCTCGGAGGATCATCAGCCTCGCCAGACACGATTCCAAGCAAGCTCTCGACAGCACGCCGACCCATCTCCACCAGAGGTATCCTCACGGTGGTGAGGGGCGGCACCATCTGGGAGGCCATAGGGATATCGTCGAACCCCACGACGTCTATGTCCATCCCGATGCGCAGCCCCACCTCCGAGATCGCCACCACCGCCCCAATGGCCAAATCATCGCTGGCGGCGAATATAGCCGTGGGCGGAGTACCGCTCGTCAACAGCTCCCTAGTGCACCTGACAGCATCCCTAATCTCCCAGCTCCCGCCTACGGCGAGGACGTTATCCCCCAGACCTGCCTCCTGCATAGCACACATATAGCCTTCCAACCTTGCCCTAGCTGTGGGATACTTGAGGTCGCCCGACAGATGGGCGATGCGCGCGTGACCCTTGCTTGCTAGGTAGGCCGTGGCCCTCCTGGCGGCCTCACGATCGTCGTAGGTTATGACAGGTATGCGATAGCGAGGGTCGGGAGCGCTCTCGATACAGACGCAAGGCATCTGGGTGGAAGCTATTAGTTCCAAGATCTCGCGCGTCTGTGGGGAGTCCTCGATGAGCCTTACTATCACCCCATCGAGCCTACCACCCATCAGCAGCCTACGCAACTGTCCGACTTCCTCGCCGACTACCATGGGATACACCAGCAGGTGGTAATCGTGCTGCTTGAGCTCCTCGCTCACCCCGGTGAGGATGGATGCACAGTAGTGGGAGGTGAACACCTCAAATGGGTAGAAATCCGTGGCTATAAAGCCTATGGTGTGCGTCCTCTGGGCGCGCAGACCGCGAGCAAAGGCGTTGGGATGGTAGCCTAGCTCCTCGATCGCCTCCAACACCCGCTGGCGCACCTCAGGCGAGGTGGGCCTAGGACCGTTGTTGATGACGTAGGACACCACGGCCGTGGAGACATTGGCCCTGCGCGCTACATCCTGTAATGTCACACGTTTCTTCCGCTGCATACTATCCAACACCTAGCAAAAGAGGCCACGACATAAAGGCCAATCCATATTACCACACCGAAAGGTCTTGACAGCTGTGGTTGGCTATATTAATGTTAATCTAATCGATTAGATCTAAACATTTAGAAAAGGAGGTGAGCGGTATAGCTCTTGCCTAACAGGACCCACTTCCGTAGCAGGCAACCAACCACCATCTAGCAGGAGGAGATACAGTGATGGCTTACCATAGGTTTTCCCGTAGAGGTTTCCTTCGACGTACCGGCAAGCTGGCCCTAGGAGTGGCTTCCGCTTCGCTGCTGGCCGCCTGTGGGGCGGGCTCCGGCGGGGGTTCGGCCACCCCGGGCACATCTCCCACCACCCCATCCGGGGGGACATCACAGGGCGGCACCACCACCATCAGCATGATGGGCTGGGGTAGCCCCCTAGAGAAGCAGAACGTCCAGAAGGGTCTGGATTCATTCCAGAAACAACACCCCAACATCAAGGTCAAGTGGATCCACGTGCCCCAGGATTACGTCACAAAGCTCAAGACCGCGCTCGCTGGCGGTACTCCTCCGGACGTGTTCTGGACGGGTAACCTGGCGGACTACGTCTCGCGCGGCGTGGTGCTCGACATCACTTCTTACGTCGAGCAGGACCCAGTCATAGGCAAGGAGGACTACTTCATAGAGCCGCAGGAGAAGGAGCGGGCAACGATCAACGGTAAGTGGTTCGGCATCGGCTCCTGTTGGGTTATCCATCACCTGTACTACAACTCCGACATCCTGGAGAAGGCTGGGGTGGAGCCCCCAAGCCCGGACCCTGAGAAAGCCTGGACTTGGGACGAGTTCTTAGAGATCTGCCGCAAGCTCACCGTCGATGCCTCAGGCAAGCACCCTGGCCAACCTGGTTTCGACGCCTCTAAGGTCCAGCAGTGGGGGGTCAGCTGGCCAACCTGGTCGCTGCCACGCGACGTGTTGGTCTTCTCCAACGGCGGCGAGGCCTTTACCTCAGACTACAAGTGCCACCTGGGAGAGCCCGAAGCAATGGAAGCCATCCAGGCACTAGCGGACCTGGCAGTCAAGCATCAGGTAGCTCCACAGGCCGCCCAGATGCAGCAGCTGGGCATGAGTTCCTGGCAGATGTTGGCCTCGGGCAAGCTGGCAATACTCGTCGACGGCTCATGGGCCCTGCAGGACATCTCCAAGATGAACTTCAAGTTCGGCTGCGGAGTGCTGCCGAAGATGAAGAAGGTCGTGACCGAGGCCCAAGCTCACTGTCACGTCATCTGTAGCCGCACCAAGTATCCCGATGCCGCCTGGCAGTTGCTCCGCTTCCTTTCCTCGGATGAGTACCAGCTTGGGCTCTGCAAGGCGGGGTTGTGGCTGCCCAGCCACACCAGCCTGCTAACCGAGGACGGGCTCAAGCGCTGGATCACCCCGGGTGTCCACCCGGAGGGCTATGAGACCATAGCCACCAAGTACCTGCTCAAGTACTCCAAGAACTACTTCTACCCGGCAGGCTTCGAGCAGGCCGACCAGATCCTGACATCAGCGCTCGACCCTGTATGGATCGGGAAGATGACCGTACAGGAGGCGTTCAAGAAGACCAACGCGATCGCTCAGGTCAACCAGGTGCTGCAGCAGGCAAAGGCCAAGCTGGAAGCTCAGCTGTAGGACGGAAGGGAGGCGATTATGGCAACCGTCGCAGCTTCCAAGAGCCGCTACGCGCTCTCCATACGCACTCGCGAGGCCATATACGGTTACATCTTCATCGCACCTGCAGTGCTGGGTTTCGTGCTGTGGATAGCCGGCCCCATGCTGTTCTCAGCATGGGTGAGCCTCACTCAGTGGGACATGCTCAGCCCACCCAAGATCGTGGGAGCAGGCAACTACCGGCAGATGGTGCACGACGCCTTGTTCTGGCAGTCCCTGAAGGTCACGCTCTACTTCACCGTCGTCTCAGTGCCCCTCTTCCAGATCCTAGCCTTTGCCGTAGCTTTACTGATGAACGTGAAGGTGCGGGGCATCACGGTGTTCCGGACGATCTACTACCTACCGAGCATCGTGCCGGTGGTCGCCAGCTCGATGCTGTGGGCCTGGATCTTCAACTCCGATTTCGGCCTGCTCAACAGCCTACTGCAGGCCGTTGGGCTCCCCAAGGTGCTGTGGCTGCAGGATCCCACCTGGGCCATGCCAGCGCTAATAGTCATGAGCCTGTGGGGCATCGGCGGCACGATGCTGATCTACCTAGCGGGCCTACAGGGTGTGCCGGTGCAGCTCTACGAGGCGGCAGAGATCGATGGTGCGGGGCCATGGGGTAAGTTCTGGCATGTCACCGTGCCCATGATGTCCCCGGTGATCTTCTTCAACTTGGTGCTAGGACTCATAGGTGCCCTGCAGACCTTCACCCAGGGCTACATCATCACCAACGGCGGCCCAGGTAACTCCACCCTATTCTACGTGCTGTACCTCTACAGGCAGGCCTTCACCTACTTCAACATGGGCTATGCCTCGGCGATGGCCTGGGTGCTGTTCGTGATCATCCTAGCCCTGACCCTGCTGGTGTTTCGCTACGTAGGCAGGATGGTCTACTACGAGGACGAGTCGAGATAGCAGGAGGTATGTTATGTCCACTAGACTGCAACCATCAGCTGCCGGCGAGCTGGCAAAGAGCATCCCGCTCTACAGGGCAAGGGTCAACTATAGGCGTAGGCTGGGTAGGCTCTGCGTGTGGGTGGTGCTCTGTGCAGGCGCGGTGATCATGATGCTACCATTCCTATGGCTGATCAGCACCTCCCTAAAGGAGACGTGGCAGGTGTTTAGGTACCCACCTCAGTGGATACCCAGCCCAATCCGGTGGAGCAACTACCCCGAAGCGCTCACCACTCTACCCTTTGGCCTGTACGTGAAGAACACCTTGGTGATCACCTTGCTGAACATGGTGGGGATCTTGCTGTCCTCGTCGCTGTGTGCCTATGGCTTCGCCCGCCTACGATTTCCGGGCAGGGATATCATCTTCATGGTGCTGCTCTCCACGCTGATGCTCCCATACGCCGTGACGATGATCCCATCGTACATCATCTTCAAATATCTGGGCTGGATCGACACCTACTATCCGCTGATCGTGCCCAACTGGTTCGGAGGGGGCATATTCAACATCTTCCTGCTGCGGCAGTTCTTCCGCACCATCCCCGGCGAGCTCTCGGAGGCTGCCAGGATAGATGGGGCCTCCGAGTTCAGGATCTACTGGCAGATCATCCTGCCGCTCGCCAGGCCAGCTCTGACCGTCGTAGCTATCTTCACCTTCCTCAACAACTGGAACGACTTCATAGGCCCGTTGATCTACCTTTCATCACCCGAGAAGTACACAGTGGCTCTGGGGCTAGCTACCTTCAAGGGGTTATACTCAACACAGTGGCAGTACCTCATGGCGGCCTCCACCGTCATGATCCTGCCGGTGATAGTGCTCTTCTTCCTCGCACAGAGGTATTTCGTGCAAGGCATAGTGCTCACCGGCCTCAAAGGCTAGGCAGCCGAAGACGTTAAACAAGGAGGGATGTAAGTTGACGATCAAGCAGCAAACTAGGTCTATAGTAGTAGATACCTCCTCTAGCCCTAGGGCGCGCCTGCGTCCCGTGGCAGTGGGGGATGTCTCTCTGGGAGGTTTCTGGGCTCCTCGCCTCGCGATCAACAGGGAGCTCACCATCCCTCAACAGCGACAACACTTGGAAAGCTCGGGAGTGATGGACAACTTCCGGCGAGCCGCGGGCAAGATCCAAGGGGAGTTCAAGGGCCCGGTGTTCGCCGATTCCGACGCCTATAAGTGGCTGGAGGCAGCTTCGTGGTCGCTTGCCGGACACCCCGATCCAAAGCTGGAGGCTGAGGTGGACTCTGTCATAGCGGAGATTGCCCCCGCCCAGCGGCCCGACGGCTACCTCAACACCTACTTCACTTACGATAAGGCCGATCAGCGCTGGACGAACTTTGACCTGCACGAGATGTACTGCGCTGGCCACCTCTTCCAGGCCGCCGTGGCGCACTACCGCGCCACTGGTAAGACCAACCTACTGGATATCGCCATCCGCTTTGCCGACCACATCTGTGACACCTTCGGGCCGGCGAGCCAGGGCAAGCGCGAGGGGGTGGACGGGCATCCCGAGGTGGAGATGGGGCTCGTGGAGCTCTATAGGGCCACCGGCAACAGGCGCTACCTGGAGCAAGCCAAGTACTTCCTGGATATACGTGGTCACGGGCTGCTGGGCAGAGCCTGGGGGCACTTCGGGCCCGAGTACCATCAGGACCACCTCCCGTTCAGGGACATGAGCGAGATAGTGGGGCACGCCGTGCGCGCGGTGTACCTCAACGCGGGCGCGGCCGATATCTACGCCGAGACCGGCGACGAGTCGATCATGGCAGCCCTCCAAAGGCTCTGGAAGAACATGACTACCAAGAAGATGTACGTTACCGGGGGAATAGGCTCCAGGTACGAGGGGGAGGCCTTCGGCAGGGAGTACGAGCTGCCCAACGCTAGGGCCTACGCGGAGACGTGCGCCGCTATAGGTAGCGTGATGTGGAACTGGCGGATGCTCCTGCTAACTGCGGACCCACGCTACGCCGACCTGATCGAGCACACCCTCTACAACGCCGTCCTGCCTGGGATATCCCTTGATGGCAGCAGATACTTCTACCAGAACCCCCTAGAGGACGACGGCAGCCACCGCCGGCAGGAGTGGTTCGGGTGCGCCTGTTGCCCGCCCAACGTGGCCCGCACGCTGGCCTCCCTGTCGGGGTACTGCTATTCCACGTCGGAGGACGCGATATGGGTGCACCTCTACGCTGAAGGGAAAGCCCGTGTGACTCTGCCGGGCGGCAGCAGCGTCGGGCTCACGCAGCACACCGCCTACCCCTGGGAAGGCGAGATCTCCATCACCTTGGAGGACTCCGGCGAGTTCGCGCTGATGCTGCGTATACCAGCTTGGTGTGAAGGAGCGACGTTACGGCTCAACGACCAGCCCGTTGAGGTTGACCTAGTACCTGGCACCTACGCCCGCGTAGCAAGGACTTGGCGAGCGGGCGACGTGCTTCAGCTCACACTGCCGATGCGCGTGCGTAGGCTAGAGGCTCATCCCTACGTGAGAGAGAACTCCTGCAAGGTCGCGCTCGTCCGCGGCCCAATACTGTACTGCTTGGAAGGCGCAGATAACCCTGGCGTGGACCCGAGGGATGTGATCCTGCCCAAGGAGGCCGAGCTGAGAGCAAACTTCGAGCCCGACCTTTTGGGTGGCGTCGTGACTCTCAACGGCCAAGCCCTGGCCCGATATAGCGCAAGGGCGTGGGAAGACACACTGTATCGTCCCCAGGGATCTACTGAGTCATCAACAAGGCCTGTACAGCTGAGGGCCATTCCCTACTACGCATGGGCCAACCGAGACCCTGGGCCGATGATCGTGTGGATAGCCCAAAGGTAACATCCAGCCAGCTTGGGATGCCCGAATAGATATACTTGATGGGCATCCCAAGACATATACTCGACGATGGCAAGCGTGCATGATCAAAGGTCAATAGCTAGCGTGGGGTTGCCGTCGAGCTACGTACCACTAGGCGGGTATAAACGAGCGTCTTGGTGGGGATCTCGCGCTCTCCCTCCATCAGCCGATGCAGCTTCCGCATAGCCAGGATGCCCATCTCCTGCCGGGGTATGTGGACCGTGGTCAGAGGTGGGTGGGTGTAGGCACTCTCGGATACGTCGTCTATGCCGACCACGGATATATCCTGGGGGATCCGCAGGCCGGCCTCGCGGATGGCGTTCATCGCCCCGAAGGCAGTCTTGTCGCTGACGGCGAACACAGCGGTGGGTTTCAGGCCGGCCTGCAGGATCTCCCTCATCTGCAGGTAGCCCTTCTGTGGGTGGCCGGATACAGGAGCGGGCATAAGCTCCTCGGGAACCGATATCCTGGCCTCGGCGAGCGCGGACATAGCACCATGGAAGCGATCTACTAGGCTGCTGTACTTTGTCGGACCACGGAGCACGGCTATCTCACGGTGTCCCAGCTCCACCAAGTGTTGCATGGCGGTGTAGCCCGCGGCAAAATTGTCGCCTATCACACAGTGGAGCTCCTGGCCGGGCACGTAGCTCTCGATGAGCACCATAGGCAGGTTAAAGGAACGCAGCTGCACGACCATGTCGTGACTTATATCGCCGTCGTTAGCTACGATCAGCCCCTGCACGGATCCAAGTAGGCTGTCTCGCAGGCTGTCGAGGTTTTCCTGATCGCGGTCAAACATGTGCAGCGCCACCTGGTAGCCCAACCGCTGTGCCTCCGACTGCAAGCCTCGGATGATATCCCCATAGAAGATATCCACTATGACGGGCATCGCGCCCTTCTCGATCAGCAGGCCCACCGTACCCGTGTGGCCGTTACCTTTGACCGCCGGGGAGTACCCCATCTCGGCCATGATCGAGAGCACGCGGTGTCGTGTCTCCTCCGATACCCCTGGCTTGTTTCTGGCCACCAAGGAGACCGCGGAGACCGACACGTTGGCCGCTCTAGCGATGTCTCTCATGCTTGGCTTCTGTCTACCCATAGATCCCCTCTGTTGCTGTGAGCAATTATACAACTTTTAAGGAACCCTTTTTCATCACTAGATTATTACTAGAATGTATAGTATAAATATATTACACAAGATAGTTATATACCACATATTTTGTAGTAAACTAAGGGGGTGAGATATAGAAGCAGCCTTGCTCGCATAGGCTTACTCTGGTGCAGGAGATACTACTACAACACACATCGGAGGAAGGTATCAATGGACGATCTGCGCGAACTCATCGAGCAGCTCTCAAATGGCAGGATCTCTCGTCGGGAATTCATTCGCAAGGCGTTCATGCTGGGTCTGTCGGCAAGCACTATAGGCTCCATCCTGGCGGCCTGCGGCGGCGGAGCCGGCAGTACCCCCACGGCAGGGACATCCGGCGGCGCCGCAAGCAGCCCCTCGCCCTCTCCCTCGGGCAGCCCCAAGAGCTCGGCTTCCGCGCCACCTCCCACGCCCACGCCTTATAAGCCCCAATCGTTCGGCTCCAAGTCCGCCAAGGTGAAGATCCGCTACTGGACCATCCTGAGCAGCGTGGACGGGATCGTCATGAACGACCTCGTGCGCAAGTTCACCGAGGAGAACCCAGACATAGCTGTCGAGTCGTTGCAGGGCCTAACGGACTTCATCCAGAAGATGCAGGCCGCGGCCATCAGCGGCACCGCGCCCGACGTGGCGCTCGTCCGTCACACCTACATAGGGCCCTTCGCGCTCAAAAACGTTCTCTCGGAGCTGCAGGCCACTGAGCTCGAGGAAGCGGGCATCAAGGCAGAGGACTACTACCCCGAGGTGTGGAAGTTCACGCAGTTCGAGGGCAAGCAGTACACCGTGCCCTTGGACATGCACTGCCACGCCATGCTCTACAACAAGAAGATCCTCAAGGACAACGGCGTGAGCGTGCCCACCACGCTGGACGAGTGGACCGCGGTGGTCGAGAAGGTCACCAAGGACGGCATCATCGGCTACCAGACGTTCGCGCTGGGCGCTGGTGCCCAGGAGTACCTTACCTGGTACTGGTACGGCATCCACAAGCAGTTCGGCGGCGAGATGCTCTCAGAAGACGGCACCAAAGCGGCGTTCAACACGCCCGAGGGCATAGAGGCTGTCAAGTGGATGAAGGACATCCAGCAGAAGGGCAACCCGAAGAACGCGGCGATCACCGACCTGGCGCGGACAGGCAAGGTGGCCACATGGCCGGATGGGCCCTGGATCTCCACACTGTACTTTAACCCTGAGAAGTCGCCGGCGGCCAAGGATATAGACGTGGTACCGCTGCCGCAGCATGATCCAAAGCACAAGGCGGTGTGGGGGCAGAGCCACCAGCTGGCGCTGCCCAGGCAGCAGAGCCAGGACCAGGCTAGAAGAGAAGCGTCCCTCAGGTTCATCGAGTGGATCACGCGCCACTCGGTGGACTGGGCGAAGGCCGGGCAGATACCTGCGCGTAACTCCGCGCGACAGGAGGCGTTGCAGAGCAACGACCGCTACTTGATGAAGCTGCGCGCCTGGGCCAAGCAGCTGCCGTACCTCAAATTCATGCCCATTCACCCTGCCATCCTGGAGATCATGCCCAGGATAGCCGCCAACGTCGAGGGGGCCATACTCGGTCGGTGGAGCGTCGAGCAGGGCCTCAAGCAGGCGGAGAACGAGGTCAACCAGATACTGGCCCGCTCAGGGCAGTAATAGTTCAAGGGGGGCGTAGCTATGGACATCACACAGGCAACCTCTAAGGCAGCTAAGAGAACTGGTGTAAGGCGCCTGGTGTGGGGAGAGCAGTCAGCGTTCTACCCCCTCATTTTCATGGTGCCCTACCTGGTGTTCTTTGTGGTCTTCATGCTCTGGCCCATCTTCTACGGGCTGTACGTCAGCCTGACGAAGTGGGATCTGTTGACCCCACCTCAGTTCGTGGGACTAAAGAACTACATCGACGTCCTGCGCGATGACCTGTTCTGGCGGTCCTTCCGGAACACCGTCCTGTTCGTGGCGCTGAACGCCCCCCTATCCATCGTCATACCCTTGGGGTTGGCGCTGCTGGTCAACGGGCCGATACTGGGCAGGACGATCTTCCGGTCGGCCTTCATCTCGCCAATCATGATCTCCGTCTCGACGGTGGGCATCCTCTGGACTTGGTTCTACAATCCCAACTTCGGGCTGATCAACTACTACCTGGGTAAGCTCGGCCTGCCGGGCCAGAACTGGCTCTCACAGGCGGGATGGGCGATGGTAGCTATAGTGATCACCACAGTGTGGTGGACCACCGGGTGGAACCTGGTGCTCTTCCTGGCAGGGCTGCAGGACATCCCGGAGGAGCTGTACGAGGCGGCCAGGATAGACGGGGCAGGAGCCTGGGCGCTGTTCCAATACATCACGCTACCCGGGCTGCGCCCCACGCTGCTGTTCGTCACGGTGACCACCGTGATCGCCTCCTTCCGAGTGTTCGGGCAGGTGTTCGTCATGACCGGTGGTGGGCCGTTCGACTCCACGCGCACGCTGGTGCAGCACATATACGAGACGGGGTTCAGGTACTTCCGCATGGGGGAGGCCTCGGCCGTGGCCTGGCTGCTGTTCTGCGTGGTGGCGGTGTTCACGCTGCTGCAGTTCAGGGTAATAAGCGAGAGACAGTAGAGGAGGAGAGCGATGGCAGCTATCACGCAAAGAAGATACGGAGTAGCTACTACCCTCAGCGGCAACAGGCTGCGCCACAGGGTACTGCCCCAGACCATTCGCTTCGTGGTACTGTGTGCCCTGGCGTTCCTGTGGGCGGTGCCGGTGATCTGGATGCTGCTCACGTCCCTCAAGCCCGAGTCGCAGATCATCACCCCCACACCCCACTGGCTGCCCGACAAGCTCAGCGATTTCACCTTGAGCAACTACAAGTCGGTGCTGTTTGAACCCCGTGGTGTGGACCTGATAAAGGCCTTCAAGAACAGCCTCTTCATCTCCACCACAGGTACCTTGCTCGTGGTGATAGTGGACGTGCTGGCAGCTTATAGCCTAGCCCGCCTGACATTCCCGGGAAGGAACCTGCTGTTTGCGCTCATTATAGCCTCGCTGATTGTGCCTGGCGAGATCCTGTTAGTGCCCAACTACGTGACGGTGTGGAGGCTGCACTGGCTGAACACCTACAACGCCCTGATCTTTCCACCCCTGGCTGGGGGATTCGGCGTGTTCATGCTCCGTCAGTTCATGTTAGGCATCCCTCGGGAGCTGGAGGAGGCCGCGCGCATCGATGGCGCCGGGCGGTTCCGCATCCTATGGATGATCATCCTGCCCCTGACGCGCGGGGCCATAGCTACCCTGGCAATATTCACCTTCCTAGGATACTGGAACGAATTTACCTGGCCGTACATAGTGATCAACGCAGCCGACAGAATGCCCATGCCGGTGGCGCTCATCCAGTTCAGGGGCGACTACTGGAGCAACTACGGACAACTCATGGCTGGAGCGGCCATCTCCGCCCTGCCAGCTATGATCGTGTTCCTTATTGCCCAGAAGATGATCATCAGATCGATCACGCTGACCGGCATCAAGGCCTAGCAGTTGCTTCGGATCTAGGTGTTGGGATCTGGGGTAAATCGTTGTATCCTCAACATAAGTAAATAAGTTGGAGGGAATAGTTTAGGATGAGAGATGCTAAGACCGCAAGGATAGTGCTGGACAGGGACTTCAAGATAGGAGATGTGGATCCCAGAATATACGGCGGCTTCCTAGAGCACATGGGGAGGGCCATATACACCGGTATCTACGAGCCCGGACATCCTACCGCCGACGAACAGGGATTCCGTAGGGATGTGTTGGAGCTGGTACGCGATCTAGGGGTGCCCATAGTACGCTACCCAGGAGGCAACTTCGTCTCTGGCTACAACTGGGAGGACGGTGTGGGTCCCAAGGATCAGCGCCCGCGCAGGCTGGACTTGGCTTGGAGGTCGCTCGAGACCAACGAGGTGGGCACCAACGAGTTCGCCGACTGGACCCGCAAAGCCAACTCCCAAATGATGCTGGCGGTGAACCTGGGCACTCGGGGGATAGATGCAGCGAGGAATTTGGTGGAGTACTGTAATCATCCTGGAGGTTCGTACTGGAGCGATAAGCGCCGGGAGCACGGCTACCCTGACCCCCACAACGTCCGGGTGTGGTGCCTGGGCAACGAGATGGACGGGCACTGGCAGATAGGATTCAAGACCGCTGTGGAGTACGGCAGGCTCGCCGCGCAGGCTGGCATGGCCATGAAGCTAGTGGATCCATCGATAGAGCTGGTGGCCTGCGGCAGCTCCAGTATCAATATGCCCACCTTCGGTGAGTGGGAGGCCACAGTACTCGACCTTGCGTACCACCATGTGGACTACATCTCGCTGCACACCTACTACGGCAAGGGGGAACTAGACACTCCAAGCTATCTAGCTAGGTCCCTCGGGATGGACGAGTTCATCGAGGCGGTGGTCTCGATATGTGATTACGTGCGCTCCAAGAAGAAGCTTAGGAAGCGCATTCACCTCTCGTTCGATGAGTGGAATGTTTGGTACCATTCAAGAGAGGAAGACAGGAGGATCATGGAACAGCATGCTTGGCAGGTAGCACCACCCCTAGCCGAGGAGAGATACACCCTAGAGGACGCCCTCCTTGCAGGGTGCATGCTCATATCCCTGCTCAAACACGCGGATCGAGTGAAGATAGCCTGCGTCGCCCAGCTCGTCAACGTGATAGCTCCTATCATGACCGTGCCCGGTGGCCCTGCCTGGAAGCAGACGATCTACTATCCCTTCATGCACGCCTCCCGATACGGCAGAGGTGCAGCATTACTCATGCAGATCGATAGCCCCACTTACAGCGATCCAGACTATGACTCCGTGCCTTATCTGGAGGCCGTGGCCACCTACAATGAAGAGCAAGAGGAGCTGACGATCTTCGCCGTCAACCGCGGCCAAGACGAGTCGCTCTACCTAGAGGGAGACCTGCGCTGCTTCACAGGCTACCAGGTACAGGAACACCTGGTGTTGACGCACGAGAACCCAGCCGCCACCAACTCCGCCGACGATCCGGACAACGTAACTCCGAGCCAGGTCGTCGGGTCGCAGGTAAGCGAAGGGAGGCTAGAGGCCGAGCTACCTCCACTGTCTTGGAACGTGATACGCCTGTCTTCCCGAAGACCAATCTAGAGAGGTGATGACATGAAGGTATTAGTGACCGGAGGGGCAGGATATGTCGGCAGCGTGGTGGTCGACGAGCTCGTCGCCCGCGGCGACGAAGTGGTGGTGATCGACAATCTGTACCAGGGACATAGGGAGGCTCTGAACCCAGAGGCCAAGTTCGCGCAGGTAGACCTGCTGGATGTGCACGCGGTGGCGGAGGTGTTCGACGCCAATCCCGGCATAGAGGCGATCATGCACTTCGCCTCCCACACGCTGGTGGGGGAGTCGATGCAGCGGCCCGAGCTGTACCTGCGCAACAACATCGTGATGGGAGTCAACCTGCTGGAGGTAGCGGTGCCTAGAGGGGTGCGCAAGTTCATCCTCTCCTCCACCGCCAACCTCTTCGGCAACCCCACCAGGGTACCTATAGACGAGTCCCAGCCCCTGGACCCGGGATCCCCCTACGGGGAGTCCAAGCTGATGCTGGAGCGCATCCTGCGCTGGTACGAGAGGATCTATGACCTGAGGTACGGTGCGTTGAGATACTTCAACGCCGCGGGCGCCACCGAGCGGCGGGGCGAGCACCACGATCCCGAGACCCACATCATCCCCCTTGTGCTCAGCGTGGCGCTCGGCAAGCGCGACAGCTTCACGATCTACGGGGGCGACTACCCCACCCCAGACGGCACCTGCATCCGAGATTACGTCCACGTGTACGACCTGGCCCAGGCGCACTTGCTGACGCTCGACGCCCTGGAGGAGGGCAGCAGGACGTACAACCTGGGCAACGGCCAAGGCTTCAGCAACCTACAGGTGGTGGAGACCGCCCGCAAGGTCACCGGGCACCCCATCCCCACCCAGATAGGGCCCAGAAGGCCGGGGGATCCAGCGGTGCTCGTGGCCTCCTCCGAGAAGATACGCTCCGAGCTGGGTTGGCAGCCCAAGTACGCTGACCTGGAGAGCATCATCCGCTCCGCATGGGAGTGGCACAAGAGCCATCCATCTGGCTATAAGGAGGATTAGGTATGGCTGGTTTGTGGGAAGAGAGATGGCATCCACTGCGCCAAGAGTGGGTAGTGATAGCTGCCCATAGGCAGTCCCGTCCCTGGGTGGGGGCACAGGCGCTCGTGGCCGATGTACCTACACCAGCCTACCTGCCGGACTGCTATCTGTGCCCCGGCAACACGCGCTCGAGCGGCGCACGCAATCCAGACTACAAGACCACCTTCGTCTTCGACAACGATCATCCGGGATTCAGCATGGAGGCGCCCAGAGAGATCGAGCAGCCTCCTCCGCCCTACAAGGCCCAGCCCGCACTCGGCAAGGCACGAGTTATCTGCTACAGCCCGCTGCACAACCTCACCATGGCCGAGATGACCATCGATCAGATACAGGAAGTGGTGCGCGTCTGGCAGCAGCAGACATGCGACCTCGGCAACTACCCGGAGATCAAGCACGTGCTGTGCTTCGAGAACAAGGGAGAGCTCGTAGGCGTCTCCAACCCCCATCCGCACGGCCAAGTATACGGCTCCAGCTTTGTGTTCCGCACGATCGAGGTGGAGCTCGAGGCCTCCATCAAACACTACAACGATACCGGCAGAGTGCTCTTCCAGGACATCATTCGCGCCGAACAACAGGATGGTAGACGAGTTCTATATGAGGACGAACACGTCATAGCTTTCGTGCCTTACTTCGCCCGTTATGCCTACGAGGTGTACGTAGCTCCCAAGCGCACGGTACCCCACATTCACCAGCTACGCGATGCTGAGGTAGAGTCGCTTGCCCGGGCGCTGAAGGACGTTACCGTGCGCTATGATAATCTATGGCAGCTACCGTTTCCCTACGTCATGCCGCTGCATCAAGCTCCCACCGACGGTGGAGACTACAGCACCTTCCACTTCTTCATAGCCTTCCATCCCCCCCTGCGTACGCCCAACCTCCAGAAGTTCCTGGCAGGGCCCGAGATAGGGGGCGGTAACTTCCTCAGCGACACCTCGCCGGAGCAGAAGGCGGCAGAGCTCAAAGCGCTACCGACGGTGCACTACAAGCACAGGAGCCAGACATGATAGGCCATCACGAGCGCATACTGGGGGCAATCAAGGAGATCCACTCGCACATTCGAGACGAGGTATTGGCCGAGTGCGAACGATCCGACCTCGAGGAGCTGCAGCAAGTGGCTGAGGAAACCGAAGGGGATACCATCTTCCGCATCGACAAGGTTTCCGAAGAGGTTCTACTGCGGGAGTTCGCGCAGCTGGCCAAGGAGTTCCCCCTGGTGCTCATAGCTGAGGGAGTCGGAGAGGGTGGGCGCACGGTGCTGCCCATAGGAACTAGAGAAGAAGAATGTGTGCTGCGAGTTATAGTGGACCCCATAGATGGCACGCGTGGGCTGATGTACCAGAAGAGGGCCGCGTGGATACTCACTGGCGTGGCTCCCAACAAGGGGGAATCCACCTCCATGAGGGATATAGAGGTGGCAGTGCAGACCGAGATCCCGCTCATCAAGCAGCACCTCTCAGACTCTCTGTGGGCCGTGCGTGGGCAGGGCGCCCATGGCGAGAGGCTCAACCGGCTGACGCGGGAATCTGCCCCCCTGCACCCAGCCCCATCAAGGGCTGCTTCGATAGAGGGGGGTTACGGCCAGATCGCCCGCTTCTTCCCTGGTGGTAGGGGCTTGCTGGCGACGATCGAGGACGAGCTAGTAGAGCGCGTGCTCGGGCCCATACCTCCAGGGAAGGCGCAGACGTTCGAGGACCAGTACGTCTCCACCGGCGGGCAGCTCTACGAGCTCGTGATGGGGCACGATCGCTGGGTGGCTGACCTGCGCTCGCTGGTGTCCCCGGGGCTGTGCTGCCATCCCTACGATCTGTGCACAGAGCTGATAGCCCGCGAGGCCGGGGTGATAGTCACGGATGAACACGGGCGGCAGATAGCAGCCTCGTTGGACGTGACCTCCAACGTATCCTGGATAGGATATGCCAACGACAAGATCCGGCAGCAGGTGTGGCCAACGCTCCACGAACTGCTGACCCAACATGGCCTGCTACATAAGGAATATTAATGAAAGGAGACGGTATGTGGCAGATTGAGCCCAAGGAGGCAGCAAACCTGCCGGGTATGGCTAGGTTCTTAGACGTCATCAACGACTGCTCGGACTTCTTCTCACTCCAAACACCGCTCCACCTAGGAAGGGCTCCTGGACGGCTGGACCTTATGGGCGGCATAGCCGACTACTCAGGCTCCCTCGTGCTGGAGCTCCCTCTGGAGATGGCGGCCTTTGCAGCTGTACAGCCCGAGGACTCCGACACGTTCACCGTCCGCAGCCTGAACGCCGATCAACTGGAGGGCGCCAACGCGGAGATCGCGGTCAGGATGAGCGATCTACAAGCCGATTACAACCAAGTTCGACAGCTGTTTGCAGCTACACCCCAGGCAAGCTGGGCCGCCTACGTGGCGGGTGCCGTTACGGTTCTGCACAGCGAAGTGGGAGTGGACCTCCCTACGGGGATGCGCTTGTTGCTCTACTCCGAGGTGCCCGCCGGTAAGGGTGTCAGCTCCTCTGCGGCGATCGAAGTGGCTGCGATGCAGGCCATATGCAACGCTCTGGAGCTCGAGCTTGACCCCAGGGAGATGGCAATCCTTTGCCAGCAGGTAGAGAACCTGGTAGTCGGGGCACCCTGCGGCGTTATGGACCAGATGACGGCGGCGTGCGGTCAGCAAGACAAGTTGTTGGCGCTGCTGTGCCAACCAGCTGAGCTCATGGGCAACGTAACCCTGCCAGCAAACATCCGCGTCTGGGGTATGGACTCCGGTATCAGGCACGCTGTCTCGGGCTCGGACTACACCTCCGTGCGGGTAGGGGCTTTCATGGGTTACAGGATGATCACAGAGCTCGAGGGCCTAAGGTGGACGCCCGCAGGACCTGGCCAGGTCGACGTGCTGGACGACCTCTGGCACGGGTACTTGGCCAACGTGCCACCCTCCGTGTGGGCATCACGCTACGAGTCCCGAGTGCCTCTAGAGATCAGCGGACAAGATTTCCTTGAGAGGTACACAGGCATCACCGATAGAGTAACTAAGGTTGATCCCGAACGCACATACGCCGTCAGGCAACCCACAGCCCATCCTATACACGAGCACCACAGGGTAAGGCTGTTCAGGGCAATCTTGGGGGGAGATGTTGACGCTGAGGGTTTGGCGCTGCTGGGAGAGCTGATGTACCAATCCCATGCCAGCTACAGCGCATGTGGGCTGGGCTCGGAGGGCACCGACTTGATAGTAGAGATGGTGCGCAGTGCCGGACCATCAGCAGGTCTATATGGCGCCAAGATCACAGGCGGTGGCAGCGGCGGCACGGTCGCGATCCTAGGTACTCCCGATGCCGAGGATGCAGTGATAGAGATAGCCGAACGGTACCGCAAGGAGACAGGGTTGGAGGCACTACTCATAAGTGGCTCCTCACCAGGTGCACATGCGTCCAGAGGCATCAGCGCTGTATGGATCTAGAGGACGTTACATGTACAGGGGAAGGAGGTGAAGATGAGTTCGAGGTTGAACAGGAGGCAGTTGTTGCGAGCTCTCTTGGGGGCCGGAACCATCGTGGGATTGGCCAGCTGTGCTGGGCCCACATCCTCTGTCGCCACCGCCACCTCCCCTAGAGGGCAGAGGGATATCTACGTGCACGACCCTTCGTTGATAGAGGAAGATGACAAGCTGTACGTCTTCTCGACGGGCTACGAACCCGTCAACGATGGCACGATCATGATCAGGAGATCCAACGGGCAGATCGGCATGTGGGAGCTCGTAGGCACTGTGTTCGATCGTATACCAGATTGGGTGAGGGCCGAGGTCGGCGACATCCCGAACCTGTGGGCTCCCGATATCTCATTCTGGGATGGAAGATACCACCTCTACTACGCAGGCTCGACCTTCGGCACCAACCACTCGGTCATAGGGCTTGCCACCAACGTCACGCTCGACCCCTCTAGCCCAGACTACGAGTGGGTGGACGAGGGTCTGGTGTTCAAGTCCACCCCAGGAGACAACTACAACGCCATCGACCCTGAGCTGGTGGTGGACGCCGATGGTAACCATTGGCTTGCTTTCGGCTCCTTCTGGGATGGCATCAAGATGATCCGCATCGACCCGGCAACTGGCAAGCAATCAGCTCGGGACAAGCAGCTCTACTCCCTGGCCTCGCGCGGCGGAGGCCCCATAGAGGCCCCGGCCATAACCTACCACGATGGCTACTATTACCTGTTCGTGTCGTTCGACTTCTGCTGCCGAGGGGTGGACAGCACCTACAAGATCATGGTCGGTAGGTCGCAGCAGATCACGGGCCCGTACCTCGATAAGGAGGGAGTACCTATGCTTCAGGGCGGAGGCAGCCTGCTGCTGGATAGCTACGGCCGATTCATAGGCCCAGGCGGAGAGGACGTGTATGCTACCGGTAAGGAATACCTCCTAGTGCACCACTACTATGACGCCAAGGAAAACGGTGCGCCTAAGCTTCAGATACGCAAGCTAGAGTGGGATGGGCACGGCTGGCCACGAGCCGGGGGAGCACTCGTTGCCCCGTAGAGCCCAGCTTCTGGGCTTCCGTACCAACTTCCAGCTGTCCAAGCCATCACCGGAGCCCGACATAGCGAGGAGGCGCCCCGTGTGACTTACCAATCCTTATACTAGTAGGGGAAAGAAGATGGAGGTCACGTTGACGGGCAAGACGCATCTAGTTGGTGCTCTGCTGGCAAGTACTGTCCTGAGCTTCGGGCTAGATCCAGTGGGAACTATGGCCTTCGTGGCAACGGCGGCCATAGGCTGCAAGGTGCCGGATCTCGACCGAGTAATCAACAGTGGGCCATCACACCGTAGCCTACCCCACTCCCTTGGTATAGCAGGAGGGGCGGTGGTAGCGCTAGCTTTGTTTGCCGCCGCGCTGCCCGATGCCAACACCTTCCTAATAACCTCTGGGTTCGCCGTGGGTTACCTCAGCCACCTGCTGCTGGATGCCCTCACCCCAAGCAAGATACCCCTACTGCTTCCGGGCGGCCCTAGGTTCGGGATAGGAATCATACCCACCGGCAGCCTTAGGGAAGGAGCATGCTTCTTCCTGCTCACGCTGCTTTTGGTTGGCGTATTAGTGCTTCGTGGCCTCCAGATCCTTGGTCCAAGATAAGCTATGCAGGTGCTATAATAACGTCGCAACAATACCCGGAGAAATCCCTTTGGATAAATACATCGAGACCAATCGGCAGAACTGGAATGACAGAGTGGCCATACACGCAGCCTCCCAGATGTACGACCTAGAGGGCTTTAGGGCAGGCAAGATCCCGCTCCGCTCCATAGAGCTCGAGGAGCTGGGGGATGTGTCCGGCAAGAAGCTGCTGCACCTGCAGTGCCACTTCGGCATGGACACCCTCGCCTGGGCAAGGCTCGGGGCACGTGTCACGGGAGTCGACCTCTCCGACAAGGCGATAGATCTGGCCCGCTCGCTGAGCGAGGAGCTAGGCATCTCCGCCAGTTTTATCTGTGCCAACATCTATTCCCTGCCGGAGGTGCTCAAGGAAGAGTTCGACATAGTGTATACCTCCTATGGAGTGCTGTGCTGGCTACCAGACCTACAGCGCTGGGCACAGATCATAGCTCACTTCCTGCGAGAGGGAGGCAAGTTCTACATAGTGGAGGACCATCCCCTGGCCACCATCTTTGAGGGGGACGAGCAGTCAAGGACGCTCAGGGTAGAGTACCCTTACTTTCCAAGGCAGGAACCTATGTACTTTGAGCCAGGCCCCACATACACCGACGGCGAGGGGATCACGTCGGTGGGAGCTTACGAATGGAGCCACAGCCTTGGGGAGATCATCTCCTCGCTGAGGGGTGTCGGCCTGCGTATAGAGTGGCTGCACGAGTTCCCAGTGTGCGCCTGGCAGCGCTTCCCGTTCATGGTGCAAGGCGATGATGGCTGGTGGCGGCTGCCGGAAGACATGGTGCAGATCCCGCTGACCTTCTCGCTGCTAGCGAGCAAGCCAAAGTAAACGACAAGGGACGTTGATGGTCGTTCCCACATCACGAGCAGGTAGGCACGAGGTACCATCGCGAACAACACCCCAAGCCTCTCCATATGCACAAGTGTTGGGCATCCCACCAATGCGGGCACGCAGCTAGGTGCCCTGCAAGAAGGTTAGCTACTCAACGATTCAGCGTGCCGAACAATGGGGCAACAAGGGGTAATCCTCTACGTCCATCACGATTCGTGAACCGGAAGTAGGCTGGATCGCGAGAGCACCGACCTGGAGAGCTCGGAGAGGACTACTCCCGCCTGCCGGGACAAACCCTCAAAGGGGATTGCTGACGGTCAGCAGGCGCTAGTACACCCCTGGCGTGGCCTCTACACAGAGTTGACGAACCTTTCCCAACACCTCGGGAGTTCTAGGATCGGCGCGCATAGCCCGAACGTCTTCCAAACTTCGCCAAGGACCAAAAGAGTAGAACACAGTCGGATCCTCTACGCTGCGTAGCAGGGTTCCACCTATGGCACCGGGCAGGCTAAGGAAATACTCCGACAGGTCCTCACGCCATGCACGGATGAACTCCTCCTCTAAGCCGGGCCTCACCCTCCACATCGCCAGGGTATAAGCATCGCCATCCATCTTCTACACCTCCTGCGGCGCTGTTTGCGCCGGAACACCCCAGGTAGCCACCTAAATACCGTCATTATAGCAGTTATATGGCCTCCTGAATACACATCTACAAGCTACGATCGTTGGTCTTCATGCTGCTGTACAACCTCGAGGGATCTGAGCCTATTGAGGGCCGCAGCGATCTCGAACCTGCGCGCCAGGGCGTAGTCTCCGGGATGGCCGCTGAACGGAGATATCACGTCTATGCCGCGATCACGTATATGTTCCTCGAGCCTGTCCAGAGCTTCGGAGATCGTGCGCCTGCCATCGATGATGCCGGCTTTGAGGGCGTACACGAGCGCGTCGCCGATGAAGCGCGTCTGGCTAGGATCGACTATCTGTTCCACTTGCCGCAGGTCGATGGACTCGTACCCAAACCCCACCTCCTCAGTACCGCGTGCCTTGACCTTGGTCCTATCTCCCCGGGTGGGATCGATGCTCTGGGGCAATGGTACCCTTGGTGTTGGAGGCACCCATGCATCTGGGGGAACACCCACGTGTTGCTCGTAGCGGGAGGCTATCTCCTTGGCCTTGGAGGTCACTACTTCGGGTCGGTACTCGTGCATCCAGATCACCGTGTCGGCGACCTCGAAGTAGTCACCTGCTCCCCCCACCACTAGGATGGATGATATGCCGGCCTCTTCGTATAGCTGTCTTATGCGATCTATGAGGGGAACGATCGGCTCAGCATCCTGAGGCACCAGCTCCCTCATGGCGCGGTCGCGTACCATGAAGTTGGTGGCACAGGTGTCCTCATCCATGAGGAGAAGCCCTGCCCCCACCTCCACAGCCTCCAGGATGTTGGCGGCTTGGGAAGTAGACCCGCTGGCGTCATCGGTGGTGAAGCACTGCGTAGACCTACCAAGGGGCAGGTCGTGGATGAATGGGGAGAGGTTAACCCCTACTATCCTCCTACCGTCCTCGGCCCTGATCTTGACGGCGTCGGCGCGGGTGACGACGCGCTCCCTGCCATCGCCCGGCACGTGGTCGTACACGCCCCTGGCGAGCGCTGACAGCAACGTGGATTTGCCATGGAACCCTCCTCCCACGATCAGCGTTACCCCCTCAGGGATACCCATACCTACCACCTTTCCCGAGTTGGGGGTATCCAGCTCGACCCTAAGCTCCCGCGGCGACCTGAACGGCACCACCCTGCCCTTGAGAGGCCTCTGGCTGACGCCGCTCTCGCGGGGCAAGATTGAGTCGTCACCAACGAACGCCACGAGGCCGTTGGGACGCAGCTGCTCGCGCAGTGCATGGGCATCCTCGACGACGTCCACGAAGTGCTCGGCCTCCGAGAGGTCTGACATCCATAGAGTGGCCCTCGCCAGGCGAGGTAGAGCTTCGGTCAGCAGCTCCGCCGCGCTCCGCCCAAGGATGGTGCGACCGGCAGCCGGCAGCCCCACCGAGAGCCTGAGCTCCACCCTACCGCCGAATATGCGACAGGCGGAGCGCGGCATTACCTCTTGATCACCGGCATCTATGAATATCTGCCCGGACTTGCCAGTACCGGTACGCCTTGTGCCCAGGCTGGGCAAGATGGCCCTGGCGCGCCTCGCCAGGTAGCTCTCCAGGGCCACGCGCCTTACCTCCGAGGAGTGCTCCGGCAGGTTCAGCGCACTCTCAGGGGCTATCAGCCTAACCCTGGAGGGCGAAGCAAAGGGATCACCCTGGACGTGATCGATCGCGAGCTCTATCTGCCCCGCGCGATACACGCCGCGTATATCCTGGTAAGCCTTGTAGCCCTTGCCGTCCAACCTCTCAAGCAGCGCACGCAGTCTGTTTATGTCGCTCATGTCCTCCAAAAGCCCCCGACATCTCCAGATTACCAGGCCAATATAGCAAGACTTCGCGCACGTGGCAAAGCTAGAAGCTGGTCCGGAGCTCTATAGTCCTCCCGCTCCTAGCCGACTCCATCGCAGCCAACATGATCTCCAGTACGTGACGAGCGAACTCCCCGCTCGGCACAGGCTGTTTGTCTTCCACGATACACTCGACGAAGTGAGCTATACTGTTGTGCGGCGGCAGCTCGCCGCTGGGAGTGGCACGCTGCACGGTCAGAGGACGCGCCAGGTGACCTGAGTACACTGTGGGCTCCAGCCAGCCATCGTGCTCCAGGTACTTGCCCTTGCGCGAGAACAGCAGAAAAGGAGACGTACCAGATTCCAGATGTATAGTACCATCGGTGCCGTAGATGTTGATGGTCGGTGCCTTGTTGGCGATCGTTACGTAGTTGGACACTACGGTTCCAAGGCAGCCATCGCGGAAGCGCAGCAGGATAGTGACGTTGTCCTCTATATCCACCTTGATGGGCTCGCCGTTGATGATGCGCTCCGGCACGGAGGTGGTGGCCATCGCCGTCACCTGGGACACAGGCCCCAGGAGCCCAGTGAGCCAAGTCAGGGCATGCACCGCCAGATCAAGCATCACGCTTCCCCCACCAGCCCTCTGGAAGAGCCACGGCCTGTCGTCCGCCCCAGAGTGCGCTGAGCTGGCCTGCACCAGACATACCTTTCCCAGCGCCCCGGCGGCTATGAGCTCGCGCGAGCGGACGCAGAAGGGATTGAGCATGTGCGGGGGCTCCACCTGCAGCTTCACCCCGCGCTGCTGTGCCTCTCGAATTATCTGGTCTGCTTCGTCCAGGGTCTCGGCGATGGGCTTTTGCATCAGCACGTGCTTGCCGGCGCGTACCGCAGCCAGCCCTACCTCGGCGTGCGTGGCGATATTGGTCGCCACTATCACGGCGTCCACCTCGGGGTCGGCCAACAAATCCTCATACCGTGTGTAGTGCCTGCGGGCACCAAACTTGTTGGCGGCTCTCACAGCCTTCTCCTCCACGGCGTCGCACACCGCCACCAGCTCCATCGGATGTCCCGCGTACTCCCCCTTGATGGCCGGCAGGTAGGACAGATTAGATATAGTGCCGCATCCGATCACCCCAAACCTAACACCACCCATAGATTCCGTCTCCTCCTCAATATGTATTGATACCTGCGTAATCACTTACCCTCTGCAAGCTTGCCCAAAGCGTGCACCAGATCTCTCGTGCGCTCATAGAGCTGCAGGTAGAGCTGATACCCCCGTTCGTATATCGCGGCCTTCTCCAGATCTGGGGTTACCACCCTGGTGCCGCGCACCCAGGTCGAGCGCAACGCGTCCAGGGTGGGCACCAGGCCGACCGCAATCCCCGCGAGGAAAGCATCGCCATAAGAAGCACCTATCGTCAACTCGGGCACCTCTTGGGGCAGCCCGGTGACGTCGCTCACCACCTGCAGCCACAGAGGGCTCTTGGTGCCCCCACCCACAGCAACCAGTCGCGACGGCTCAGCGCCGGTCTGGCGCATAGTCTCCAAGTTATGCCTTACCCCATAGGCCGTGCCCTCCATTATGGCTCGGTAGATATCTCCCCTGGTGTGGGCAAGGGTCAAGCCAGCGAGCACGCCCCTTGCCTGTGGATCGTGGATGGGGGTGCGCTCCCCCTGGAAGTAGGGCAGCAGAAGCAGGCCGCGAGCCCCGGGAGGCGACTGCTCCGCTTCCCGGCTGAGGACGCTGTAAGCGCGCTCCCCACCGGACTCCTCTCGCTCCACCAGTTCCCTGGCGAGCTGGTCACGGGCCCAGCGAGTGATGGCGCCAGTGGTGGACATGCCCCCAGCGAGCGCATAGGTACCAGGGAAAGCATAGGTCGTCACCCACATCTTGGGGTTGGGCACGAAGGACTCCTGCACCAGGATGAAGAACAGCGTAGTGCCATACATCAACATCAAGTCGCCCGGATGCACCACGCCGACGCTCACCGCCTCGGCCACCGCGTCTATGGTCCCGGCGGTCACGGGAGTGCCCTCCAGGAGGCCGGTCTCCCCGGCGGCGCGCCGGTGCACCTTGCCCACTACGCTGTTGGCCCACTCCAGTCTAGGAAGCAGGCTCAGGTCACAGATAGGCTCAGCAAACTCCCCTGACCACTCCAGCTTGCGTGGGTCGAACAGGGGATTGTAGTGCGAGGCGGTGTGGTAGTCGAGCACGTACTCTCCCGTCAGCTTGTACACCAGGTAGCTGCTACAGCTCATCAGGTAGCGAGTGCGTGCAAACACCTCCGGCTCGTTGCGGCGCAGCCACAGCAGCTTGGGGCCCACCGCCTGAGAGGTTAGGTGCATACCCGAGTGCTCGTACAACTTATCTGTACCAAACCTCTCCTGCAACCACTCTATCTCCTGGGTGGCACGCGTGTCGATGCCGTAGAGTATGCCCGGACGCAGCGGGCGGCCAAGCTCATCCACAGGTAGCAGGTCGGGACCGATGCCGCTGACAGCCAGTGCAGCTACATCCCGACCAGACCTACCGGCGCTGCTCAACAGTCCACGACAAATCCGCACGCAATCTCCCCACCAGATCTCGTCCGCGTCGTGCTCCGCCCAACCAGGCCTCGGCAGCGAGAGACCGTGCTCCACCTCACTGACCGCCAACACCTGGCCATCGGGGGCGCACAACACCCCCTTGGAGCTGTAGGTCCCTATATCTATGCCCATGAGCAGCTCTGCCATATCTCTTCCCTCATCCAGAGAGCAATATTGAAGCTATCTCGGTAGGGTGGCCATCAGCCGACACCACCCCGAAACCCTGGCCCTTATATTCCCAGTTCGCCCAAGCTATGCCGTACTCGCGCAGCACCGACAGCAGGTCGGCGTACCAAGCGAGTCGGCACTCCCTGGGAGCACGGTAGTAGGCCCCAAACTCCCCACAGTATAGACGCATACCGTGCTCGCTTGCCACCCTCACGGGCACAGCTATCTCCTTCGCCATCACGTTGCGATCAAAGGGAGCGTTCGCTGTTTCTACCAGCTGCCTTTCCTCCTTCGACAGGTACCCCAACTCCTCCTCCGGCACGGGCCTGCCAGGATACTGCACGCGGCCGGAGTAACGCCCCCCGGGCCACCAGCTAGCCTGGTAGTGGGTGATGAACATGGGCTTGTAGTAATGAAAGGTGAGGATAGTGTGGGAATCCTCCGGCACCCTGAGAGCTTCGAACTGCTCGGTGGAGTTGAACCAGTTGGAGCCGAGCACTATCGTGCGCTCCGGCTCGACCTCCCTGATGGAACGAAATACTACTGATGCCACCTCGTTCCACTGCTCGGGATCACGCGCCACGGGCTCGTTGAGGAGCTCGTAGGCCACCTGGTCCGTGGCCCAACTGCGAAGGAAATCCGAGAGGTCCAGCCATAGATTCGTAAACCTCTGGACCTCGCTGGGATCGGCAAAGAGCTTGGGCTCTCGCCGATCGTTGAAGTGGTGTGTTCGAAGTATATGCAGGTCCACGACCACCCGCAGCCCGGCCGCCCTACACCAATCCAGGGCGCTGCCCAACAGCTCAAACGCCTCGGGATCCCGCTCTCCTGTCTCACTCCACAACTGTTCCTCATCCACAGGCAGGCGTATGTGATCGAAACCCAAGGAAGCGATACGTGCCAGGTCCTCACTCGTGAACCAACGCCTGCGTTCCTCGCCCCTAGCCTGACTCTGGCTAAGCCAATGAGAGATGTTGGTGCCTCTTCGTAGATCGAAAGACATCAGCTACCTCCTCGGCTATACAGGGTAGCACAAAAGCCCAACTCGCACCACAGGCTTTTGTTTGCGTACAATTAAATAAATATTGCATTAATTTGCGTTATTGATAAGAAGTTTGTTCTGCTATATCATCAAGAATAGGGATTATAGGGCCCTTTGAAGGTGGTGTTAGCAAGGGATGGCAAGAGCCGGTAATAAACGCATGATCACTTGGCAGGCGGTGTTGGGGCTAGAGCTGCTGGCTATAGCCTGCTACCTGCTGTTGCCTGCCGGGATAATTCAAGACCTGCTATACGATGTTGTTGGCCTCTTCGCCATAGGCATGGTCTTGGCAGGCAGCATCCACGGGCGAGATAAGGTGGGGTGGGCGTTCGTCGGCTTGAGCCAGGCTTTATTCCTGGCAGCAGATATCACCTACAACGTCTACACCTACTACCTGCACGTAGGGGAGTTCCCCTTCCCCTCGGCGGCCGACATCCTCTACCTGTGTGGCTACCCCTTCCTGGCGTTGGGGATAGCACTGCTGGTGAACGCGCGCGCAAGCTATAAGGGCAGTGCTGCCACGATAGATGCCGCGCTGATCACCACTGGCGCAACCATGTTGGCTTGGACCTTCGTGTTCGAACCTGCCTTCACCAGGTCGACGCTGAGCACTTTTGGGAAGCTCGTGGCAGGTGCCTATCCCTTGATGGATCTGCTGGTGCTGCTGATAGCTCTCAGGCTACTGTTCGGACGCAGGCACCTACATCCCACGGACGCGCTGTTGTTGGGCGGCATAGGTATATTGCTTGTGTCAGACATCGGCTACTCAACACAGCTAATAAACGACACGTACACGGGCAGCCCCTTGTTGGATGCTGGGTGGCTGCTCTCTTACGCTTGCCTCAGCGCGGCAGCGCTCGCAAGCCAGCTGGAACCCAAAGGCATGCCCCCACAGGCGTACCCCATCGAGAGGTTGGGCAGGCCCAGAATAGTAGCGATCATACTCGCCCTGCTCGTACCAGTGGGTATAGCTCTCGCGGAGATAGGCCTGCAGATAGGCACCAGCCCATTGCCGCTCGTCGCGGGCACATCCCTGATGTCCATCCTAGCGGTGATAAGAATGGTCGGCATCCTGCGCGATCACCAGCGAGATTACGCGCGACTCGAGGAGAGCGAGCGCAAATATTCAACCCTGCTAGCCAACACTCCAGCAGCTGTGTACCGTCGCAGGTACGACGATCGTTGGCGGCTGGAGTTCATCAGCGACTATTCCTTGGAGCTGACTGGTTACTCGCCGCAGGAGATGCTCGAACAGGGCATATCGCTGCTGGACCTAGTGGTACCTGCAGACCTGGAAAGCGTGCTAGAGAAGCTATCCACCGTTAGAACCCCTGGCCAAAGGTACCACCTGGCCTACAGGCTCCAACGCAGGGATGGCTCCGTGCGCTTCGTAGAGGAGTTCGGTCAATGCGTAGGGCTAGCGCACAACGGATCTCCCATGCTGGAGGGAGTTATTACCGATGTCACGGCACGCAAGCATGCCGAAGAGGCCATGAAGCAAGCCCAACAGCGTTACCAGGACATATTCGAGCGGATCGCCGAGGGCATATTCCAGACCTCTCTAGACGGTCGAATCCTGTTGGCCAACCCAGCTCTGGCGCGCATGCTGGGCTACTCCTCCCCCGAGGAGTTGATGAGGGAAGTCACAGACGTGGCACGTCAGATATACGCCGACCCCTCCAGGCGAGACACCTACCTGAGGATCATGCTGGAAGAGGGAGAGGTACACGATTTCGAGTTCGAGGCCGTTCGCAAGGATGGCGAGCGCATCTGGCTATCGATCAACTCGCGCTGGCTGTTCGACGAGGGCAGAGGCATCAGGATCATCGAGGGCACCTGCCAGGACATCACCCAGCGCAAGCGTGCCGAGGAAGCGTTGCGCGAGAGCATGGAGCTGTTCGTGTCGGCCTTCGACCACGCTCCCATCGGCATGGCGCTGGTGTCCACCACCGGCCGGTGGCTGCGCGTCAACCAATCCCTCTGCAACATGCTTGGGTACTCCGAGCAGGAACTACTGGGGATGACCTTCCAGGACATCACACATCCATACGACCTGGATCTCGACCTCCAGCATGTGAGGCAGGTATTGGACGGAGAGATCGAGCAGTACCAGATGGAGAAGCGCTACTACCATAAGAACGGCAGCATCGTCTGGGCGCTGCTGAGCGTGTCCTTGGTGAGGGACCCCACCGGGGAACCCATGTACTTCGTCTCACAGATACAGGATATCACGCAGCGCAAGGAGATCGAGCGTGCGATCACCGAGTCGGAGGAGAGGTACAGGAGATTAGTGGAGGCCTTCCCAGATCTGATAGCTATCGTCCAGGAGGGTCGCGTGGCCTACATCAACCCAGCTGGGGCGCGGATGCTGGGCATCCAAGACCCCAAAGAACTCGTAGGCAGGAACATCCTGGAGTTCGTGTATCCCGAACGGCGAGGCGAGATCGCGGCGCAGATCGATAGTAGAAGGGAGGATAGGCCCGAGCCCAACTCCCTCGAGGAGAAGCTCATCACGCTTGATGGGCGTGAGATCTATGCCGAGGTAAAAGTCGTGCCTACCTCTCACGAGGACCGGCCAGCCAGCCAGATCATAGCTCGAGATATCACCGAGAGCCGTAAGGTGGCCGAGGAGCTCAGGCGCGCCCGCGACCAGGCCATCGAGGCTTCCAAACTCAAATCCGAGTTCGTAGCCAACATGAGCCACGAGATCCGCACCCCGCTCAACGCCATCATCGGGATGACGGAGCTGCTCAAGGATACACCTCTCTCCGAGAGGCAGCGCGAGTTCGTGCAGACTATCCAGACCTCCTCCCAGTCGCTGCTCTCGATCATCAACGACATCCTGGACTTCTCAAAGATCGAGGCCGGCAAGATGGTGCTGGAGGAGGTGGACTTCGACCTGGTGTCCTTGGTGGAGGGCACATCGGAGATGCTCGCAGGTACTGCTAGAGGCAAGGGCATCTCATTGATGACGTTCGTAGATCCCTCCATACCTCGCACCCTGATAGGCGATCCCGCAAGGCTCCGCCAGGTGTTGCTCAACCTGCTGAGCAACGCCATCAAGTTCACCGAGCAAGGTGAGGTGCTGGTACGGGTCTTACCCAAGCGCACCATCGACAGCGAGATCGAGCTGCTGTTCGAGGTGGAGGATACGGGCATAGGTATCGCGCCCTCGGCACTATCCAAGCTGTTCCAGCCTTTCACGCAGGCAGATGCATCCACCACAAGGCGCTACGGCGGTACGGGCCTGGGATTAACGATCTCCAAGAGGTTGGTGGAGCTGATGGGAGGCACCATCTGGGCGGAGAGCAAGCTGGGATCTGGGTCCACATTCCGATTCACTGCCAAGTTTAAGATCGTCGCGGTCGAGCAGCCACAACCTCTAGAGATGTATCTTCCTGAGGGAATGAGTGTACTCATCGTAGATGATCACCAGTCCCATCGCCAGATTCTCCGTGAGTACCTGCGATCTTGGCACATGCGCTGTCGAGAGGCAGCCAACGGAGAGGAGGCGCTGAGCATGGCAAGAGCAGAAAGGTTCGACCTGGCGATCATAGATCTGTTTCTTCCGGACATGGACGGGCTAGAGCTGGCCAGGGAGCTCAGGCAGCTGGCACCCGACACGCAGCTGATCCTGCTAACTGCCCATCATGAGGATGGGCAGGGTGAGCGAGCTATGGAAGCAGGGTTCAGCGCCTACCTAATCAAACCTATCAAGCAGTCCCAACTCATGGACGTGCTGGCCAACATCTCGTCGCGTCCCTCCTATGAGGAAACATCCCAGACGGGAACTAAGCCACAAGGGGAAGACAAAGACCAGGCGCATCAAATCCAATCAGTTAAGCCAGTGTTGCTAGCCGAAGATAATCCGGTTAACCGCAGGCTTGTAAGCCTACAGCTGGAGAAGCTGGGCTATACCGTGCGCACCGTAGAGAACGGCCGACAAGCTGTGGAGGAGGTAGAGCGTCGGGGGCAAGAATACTGCCTAGTGCTCATGGACTGCCAGATGCCCGAGATGGATGGCTACGAGGCCACCAGGCGCATCCGCAGGCTGGAGACCAAGACCGGGCGCCGCATACCTATTATTGCCCTCACAGCCAATGCCATGGAGGGTGATAGGGAAACCTGCCTGGCAGCGGGCATGGACGACTACCTAAGCAAGCCCCTCACCCTCGATAAGCTGAGAGAGGTGCTGGACAGATGGACACGAGTACAGATACCGGAGGAGAGGTAAGTCACATGAGTGAGAACGCAGAGGTGCTCAGCAGACAAGCACTCGATGCCATCCGCGATATGTCGGGAGATCAGCAGATATTCCGAGACCTGCTGGAGATGTTCATCACGGACTCCAACATGAGACTACAAGCCATAAGGACAGCCTTGGAGACCAACAACGCGCAAGCTTTGGAACGGGAATCCCACGCCCTCAAGGGCAGCTGCGCCAACTTCGGGGCTGAAAGGCTGGAGGCTCTATGCCTCCAGCTGCAGCAAATGGGTAAACAGGGAGATATGGGCCCGGCAAGAGAGTTATTCCCCTCGCTCGAAGCGGAGCTGCGCAGGCTACAGGATACTTTGGTTGAGGAGATGGAGCGTACCCGGTGAAGATACTCATCGCCGAAGACGACAACCTATCCCGTAGACTTATAGAGCTGGCCGTAATCAGGATAGGTCACGAGCCCATAACCGCCAAGGACGGACAGGAAGCTCTCGAGCTATACCTCCAGCACAGGCCGGACGTCGTGCTGAGCGACTGGCTGATGCCTGGCATGGATGGCTTAGAGCTCTGCCAGCGCATACGGCAGGAGCAGGGTGACTCCTACACCTACTTCATCTTCCTGACCAGCCTTGGGGATCGCGACCACCTAGTGCACGGCATGGAGGCCGGAGCCGATGACTACCTTCGCAAGCCCCTGGACGAGGTGGAGCTGCGCGCCAGGCTGATCGCCGCCCACAGGATCACATCGCTGCATCAGCAGCTACGCGACCTCAACCAGCAGCTCTACCAGCAGGCACGCATAGATTCCCTCACGGGCACATACAACAGGCTCAGGCTACAGGAGGATATGATATCGATAGATAATCGGGTTGCCCGGTACGGCCACACCTACGCAGTGGCCCTCTTCGACGTCGATCACTTCAAGAGCTATAACGACACCTACGGCCACTCCGCTGGAGATAAAACCCTGTGCGCTGTAGCTCGCACCATACTAGGATGCTGCCGCGCCTCGGACAGCGTCTACAGGTACGGGGGCGAGGAGTTCCTCCTGTTGCTGCCCGAGCAACACTGCCACACAGCCTTGCAGGTGGCCAACAGGGTGAGATCAGCAGTGCAGGACATGGGGATACCCCACGAGGGCCGACGGGACAACCATAAAGTAGTGACGATCAGCGCCGGGGTGGCTGATGTGTCCCAGGCACCAGATAAGTCCTCACAAACTGTCATACGCCTGGCGGACGAGGCTTTATACAGAGCCAAGCAGGCCGGTAGAAACCAGGTGCTGGGGTGGATCGGCGATGCATGAGCTAGCTTCTACTCCTACGAGATGCGCGCTGAAACCTCCACAGCACAGTACGTACCCTGGCCGCCAGCTCGTTTGGGCTGAAGGGCTTTATAACGTAGTCGTCGAGTCCCGCCTCGAGCCCACGCACGATGGCATCCTCAGATTGATGCGAGGTGAGCATGATGATCGGAATTGAGGCTATCTGCTCGTCGGGATGGGAGCGCACGGCGCGCACGAACTCTAGGCCCGTCATACGAGGCATGGACTGGTCCACTATCACTAGCAGGGGAAGATCCCCGGCGGACAGCCTTTCGAACGCTGCCCGGCCGTCCTCTAGCTCCTCGACTTGGTACCCCAACCCCGAGAGCTTGACCGTCACGATGCGGCGCGTGACCCTGTCATCATCCACCACCAGGATCTTGCCTGTCTGCTCCATCAACATCTCCACCCATCACGACTACATCTACACAGATTGTACATCAGCTAAGGGTCAAAACAGGAGCTTGCCATGAACTTGATCCTCACGGCCGTCCTCGTAATGTTCATCCTCAACGTGTTGGTGCTGGTGATCACTCTAGGTTTCAGGATCACCAGGAACATCTACTCGATCTGGAAGGAAAGGACTCAAAACCGCTTTGAAGAAGCGATCAAGGACTTCCTATCTACAGGATCCACATCATCAGAACTAGTTGGGCACAAGCCCTGGGAGAGGGATGTGCTGGTTGCAGTGCTCATCCACCATATGGAGGTGTTGAGAGGCAGCGAGTTGGAGCGCCTACGACAGTTAGCAGCCGACCTTGGGCTGCGCGACCACTACATGCGGCAGCTAAGATCCTCCAGGCGCTGGCGAAGGGCACGAGCCGCAGAATGCCTGGGCTACCTGGCTGGCCCCAAGATCGTGGCCAGGCTGAGGGCGCTTCTGAACGACCCCGATGAGACCGTCAGAGCGGTCACCGCCAGGGCACTGGCCCGCATCGGGGGAGACGATGCTGCCGATGCCCTCGCGCGAGCCCTATCGGACCCATCCGAGCTCACCAGCCTGAGGGTGGCAGAGAACCTCCATCGCCTAGGTATGACAGCCATCCCCCATCTAACGCGCGCGCTAAGTAGTGGAAACCGCAGGGCACAGGTGCTAGCTGCCAGGATACTGGGTGAGCTGCGGGCATGGGAGGCCAGGCAAGCGCTTAGGCACGCAGCCACGTTCGGGCAAGACGAAAACGTGAGGGCGCAGGCTGTGGCAGCCCTGGGGAAGATAGGAGACCCCGAGGACGTGGATCTGATCGCTAGGTGTGCTCGCGACCGTGACTGGCCAGTGAGGGCTCAGGCCGCAAACGCCCTTGGTATGATAGGCGACACCTCTACCATACCCCTGCTCCGAGAGCTGATGCGAGATCCAGAGTGGTGGGTACGCCTCAATGCTAGCAGGGCACTCGCTAACATGGGGCGCAAAGGCGAGCAGGCTTTAATAGATGCGCTCTGGGATCCAGACGCTTACGCCAGCGACAGGGCAGCCGCCACACTTGAATCGGAGGGGATATTACGCAGGCTGATAGCACGTAGCAGCCATTCACAAGAGGCCGAGGAGATGCTACGCAGGGCGGTCCAGGGCCTCTCTTATACCCATAACACGGGCTACCTGCGCAGGCTGCTCGAGGAAGCCGGCAGGCACGAGTGGTTGCAACAGCTCGAGCCGATCCTCAGAGAGGGACCCAGAACTCGCACGCATCTAGCTAACAAGGAGGCATCATGAGCATCTCTGAGTTCGTCCTGGTCGTCAACGCCTTCGTGCTCTGCTACTTCCTGGTGCTCAACGGCATATACCTGCTGCTCTACGTCATCTCGTTCTTCGAGATAGTAGACTACTCTCGTAGAGAGATCTTCAGTGGGCTATCGGAGCTATTCACATCAGCTTACGCTCCCCCTGTATCTCTCATAGTGCCCGCGTACAACGAGGAAGCCACCATCGCCGACAGCGTGCGCTCCTTCTTGGCCCTGCGCTACCCTCGTCACCAAGTGGTCGTCGTAAACGATGGCTCCAGGGATCGTACCATGGAGGTGCTCAAGCGCGAGTTCGACCTGTGGGAGTCGGACCAACCTATAAGGCTGCGCCTGCGCACGGCTCCCATTAAGGGCGTGTACGCCTCCAGCAAGTACCCCAATCTATTGGTTATAGACAAGGAGAACGGTGGCAAGGCGGACTCCCTCAACGCCGGTATCTGTGCAGCTAGCTACCCCCTGGTGTGCTGCATCGATGCCGATATCATCCTCGAGGAAGATGCCCTGCTGCGTGTAGCCCGTCCCATGATAGAGTCGAGCGATGTGGTGGCCGTGGGCGGCATAGTGCGAGTCGCCAACGGCTGCAAGGTGGAGACCGGCAGAGTGGTGGACGTGCGAGCCCCCAAGGAGGCACTGCCCACCTTCCAGGTCGTGGAGTACCTACGAGCTTTCCTGGCGGCGCGCACCGCCTGGAGCCGCCTCAACTGCCTCCTGATAATCTCTGGGGCCTTCGGCATGTTCCGACGGGAGGTCCTGATATCGGTCGGTGGGTACGAAACCTCCACCGTTGGCGAAGATATGGAGGTCGTGACGCGCATGCACAGGCTGCTGCGCGAGCGCAACCGCAGGTACCATGTGAGCTTCGTCCCCGACCCCGTGGCCTGGACTGAGGTCCCGGCCACCATCAGGGTGCTCCGGCGACAGCGCGACCGCTGGCACCGAGGGCTGATCGATACCATCTGGCGACACAAGAAGATGCTGCTCAACCCCGGCTACGGGCTGATAGGCATGCTGGCCATGCCCTACTACTTCCTATTCGAGATGCTGGGCCCCGTGGTTGAGCTGGTGGGCTACTTAGCTCTGGTAGTGGGGTTGTTGCTAGGGATAGTCAACCTGCCATTCGCGATCGCCTTCTTTGCGGCAGCGATAGGTCTGGGTGTGCTGATGTCCACCGCGGCCGTGCTGCTTGAGGAGTTCAGGTTCAGAAGATACGCTCACTGGCGAGACCTCTTCAAGCTACTGCTGTTTGGAGTGCTGGAGAACTTCGGGTACAGGCAGCTCACGACTGCCTGGAGGGCCTGGGCCATAGTGTCCTACCTCCGGAAGGACAGCAGCTGGGGAGCCATGGAGCGCAGGGGCTTCTCCATAGCTCAGAAGTCATGACCAGCACCCATGACCCAGCAGCAAGGCCCTCTAAAGGTATCCAGCATGTCGCTATAGCATAGAGAGAAAGATCTCCCCTATCCGCAGCGCATCCTCCCATGGGCTGCCGTGGTCCTCCACGCCCCACCAGGCAGCAAGCACGCCGTGCACCACCGTCCAGCGCACGATCCTCTGCCCGTCCAAGCCGGTCACATCGGTTAGAATCTCTAACCTACGCTCAAACACTCGACGCGGCGCCTTATCCACATCCCCAGGGTTGAGCATGAATGGAGCCACCTCATATGCAGGATCCCCCACCACCCCTTTGGGATCTATGATCATCCATCCATCTTCAGCCGACAATATATTGTAGTGGTGAAAGTCGCCGTGCAGCAGCTTAGGCTCCACCGGAGCGGCCAACAGCTCGCGCAAGCAGGACTCAGCCGCCTCCACCAATCGGCGCGGGAATGGCCCAGTGCCGCCCCCGTAGAAGGTCCTCAACCTACAGAGCCCCTCGCACCACAGCTCCAAGGTGGGCAGTGTATGCCCTTCGGGAGGCGGCACATGCAGGTCGCGTAGCAGCCCGGCAGCCACCGCCGTCATCGCCTCGTCATCGCCCACGATGGTCAACCGGTCACCGGGAAAGGCCCTCTCGATCAGCAACGCAGTAAGCTGCCGATCCTCGGCAAGCAGCCGTACCGCCCCTCGGCCGTCGAAGGCACGCAGGGCCTCGGCTTCGTGCCAGAAGGCATCGTCTTGGGGATGCCCCAGCTTGATGACCGCCAACCGACCATCAGGCAATACCGCCTGGCATACGTAATTGTAGGAGAGATCCGGAAACGGTGGACCCGCCTCCACCCCCCAACGTTCGGACAGCTCCCCCAAGATGGCAGGCAACTGCTCTGCCCATCGCCTGCCCGCCTCCCCATACAGGTCCTGCATCGTTCTCACAACGTTATCTGGCACAAAGTACATCTTCTTTGCCTCGAAGTTCGTCGGCACCTCAGCACCCCGTTATTCGTCGTCGACCAAAAATCCAACGGCGCACGGGTCTCATTATTATGTCAAACAAACCAGGTGACGCATCGCTGGGGAGCACGGGGAGAAAGGTCCCAGAAGAGGGGGGAGCAGGGTCGTTTCCCTGCTCCCCGAACTTACTCCTGCTTGGGAGGCACCTTCTTGACGCCTCGGACCTCCAGCGTCCGCAGTATCTCCTCGGGGTCGGGGAACCTGCCCTCCTGCTTCTTTGAGAACAGCAGCTCGCCTCCCAGGCTCACCTCGAATACTCCTCCCGAGGAGGGCACCAGGACCAGTTCCCTGATGCCGGGGTGAAAGTCGTGCAGCACCTGTTCCGCCAGACCGGCGGCTCTCTTGAGATACCCTCAAGAGGTGCAGTACTCTATCCTCAACACCGACTTCTCGCTCATGACTCCCTCCAGCGATATATTTGGGTCACACCAAATTATTCTATCAGATGGGCAGATCAGCGCTTGTGCCCGCGGACCGGGAGAGTCAAGCTGGAGGGTACATGCTCCTGAGCGCGTCCTAAAGCTCGCCCAATTCCAGGGGCTCATCGCCCCAGGGCAGAGCAACGCACATCGATACTGTGCTCTAGATTTAGGGCAACGGTAGACCGGCGATCCTCTCCTAGCACCCTCCAGGTTATCTATCACGGGCAGCAGGACTTTGATTACGCGTCTGTATCACCAACACTTCCTCTTTCTACCCTGCCATTAGGAGCGTTTGGCCAATAAGGCCATTCAAACTCCAACTTAATACTAACTTAATACTAACTTAATAAATACAGTACATAATATGCTCACTAAAGTGTAAAGGAGGATATAAACACCATGTTTGAAAAGCAATGCCCAAAGCCCGAGATCTTACCAGATGCTTTGACGGCAGAATATAAGGAACATGCACGTCTGGTCCTATCCGGACTCCCGAGAGACCTATCATGGCAGACACTAGTACAGGGACGGGTAGAGGTAGTAGATCTGGAGTCCATAGACAAGTCCGCTTTGCCATTTACGCTAACTCTTTCCGTGATGGAGCAAGACTCTTATATTGCGTCTAACCCCTATGCCAGCATTAGCGGCACCTGGACTGGTGGATGGGGTGACGATACAAAGAAAGACAAGGAAAGCTATGAAGACTCTTAGAGCATAGATATATGTTAACGAGTAAGCCTTATTAGCTTTGCTCTATGATTAGCAACACTACTAAGCTACAAGGTTGCCCCAAATGAGTCCATCGCCTCTTGTGATGCTGATGACACAACCATCGGATGCTGCTATACATTGGGTGGCATCTGAGCTCGATGCCCTCGGTGTCGATCATTTCTTTTACGACTTGTCTGCCTTCCCCCTTGAAAGCAATATAGATTGCCACATTGCTTCTGGCGCGACATGGAGGGTACTCATATCATATGGGGGAAGGCAGATAGACTTGAGTGCGGTCACAGGTATTTGGAATGGTCATGTAAGTGACTTCAACTTCGGAGACAAGCTTCACAAAGACGTAATACGGTATGCAAAGGCTGAATGTGCGGAATGCGTGGGAGGAATACTCAGATCTATAGAGCCCATAGTATGGATGAATCACCCAGATGCTGGACTAAGAGCTAGCTACAAGCCTTATCAGCTTCACGTGGCTTCTTCAGTAGGCCTAGCCATACCGGCGACTATGATATCGAACAATCCTCATGAGCTCAAAGAGTTTTATCGGCATTTCGGTGGACAGATAGTATGTAAGAGCTTTCACATCGACTCGAACCCTCGACCCGGATTGATGCTCCGGGCACCTTACACCACTCTGGTGAGCGATGAGGATCTGCAAAACCTCGACTCTTGCGTGCCATGCAGCACCATGTTTCAGGAATATGTTCCACAGCTATATGCACTGCGCTTGATCTACCTACCGCAGGAGATTTATGGAGTCGAGATACACTCTTCTGATGGTAGGCTAGGTTATTCTGCACAAACAAGAGACTGGCGAAGCATCTATAACGACCTGACCTATAAAGTCCATCAGGTGCCGGTACCATTAGCCAATAAGATAAGGCATCTTATGTTAGTATTAGGGCTAAACTATGGAGCCATAGACATGCTAGTTCGAACTGATGGTACCTATGTCTTCCTGGAGGTGAATCCCATGGGAGCTTGGGGATGGCTACAAGAGCATACGGGATTGCCAATCGCTAGATCCATAGCCAAAGCCCTGGCCAATAAGACCTAAATCAATGGTTATTAACCTCGTCCTTGAGGGATCCAATGTTACAATCTTACTCTGACCCTTTTGCAGAATGGTTGCTTTTTAGAAGATATGGTGACGACTTGGATGAATTCGTCAAGATTGAGAGTTCGCTTAGTCAAGTACGCGAGCGAGTTCTTGCGAATGCCTTCATTACTCCTGGAGATACCGTCCTAGATATAGGCACTGGAACTGGTCTTCTAGCGTTCGGAGCTCTTGAAAGGGTCGGAAAACACGGTATAGTAATCTTCAATGACATATCGAAAGACTTATTAGATTATTGTAGACAAAAGGCGACTCAGGAACAGGTAATTGATAGATGTCGTTTCATACAAGCCTCAGCAACAAATCTGACTGGTATAGAAAGCGAATCTATAGATGCAGTTGTAATTCGAGCAGTGTTGATCTTCGTCACCGATAGATTAAAAGTATTTCAGGAAATATACAGAGTACTTAAGCTAGGAGGACGTTTATCTCTATTTGAGCCGGTAAGTCGACTAGGATTCATGGAGGGAAGGCAACCCTTCGATGAATATGAAGCAGGCGATGTAGGTCACTTGGTAAGCAAGGTAAGGGCTGCTTACGACCAGCTAAGCAACCCACTTGTGCAGGTCTCGGAGATCGATGAGCGTGAGTTGATCTCTCACGCTCTTGCAGTCGGCTTCGAAGAGATCTACGCCAATTTGCACGTGAGCGTATCGCAAGCTAGACCAATTAGTTGGGATACCTATATAAGACGTGCTCAGAACCCAAAGGTCCCCAGTATACTAGAGGCCATGCGGGCCGCCCTAACTGAATCTGAGATTCAACGACTTACAGCTCACTTTTTGCCCTTAGTCGAGGGCGGGCAGGGGAAGATACGAGGTGGGGGTATTTACCTCACTGCTATCAAGGGAGGGCAGTAATCCCGCGGTCATCTGCTGAGAGAAAGAATGCACTCTATGGGCTCTCTGGTCAAAAGCACTCGCAACTTCTTACGGCTGTGTGGCCGAGCCATTGAACTGGTTTGGCATACTAGCCCCAGCCTAACATTAGGTATATTGTTAACGACCATTCTACGAGCTATCCTACCAACGGCCGAGCTAGTAGCCTCAAAGCTGGTTGTCGACGGGATAGCTACCAATCTATCTGGACGCTACTCAAGCAGTCATGTTTGGTCACCCCACCTAGGATACCTGATACTAATAGCGGTCTTGATAATTACCCTAGGGCAGATCCTAGCACCATTGAATGATACCCTCAGGAGCATACTGGCAGATCGCGTTACCGGTCAGGTCAACAGAAAACTATTACTGGCTTCCAGCAAATGGCCCGGACTGGCGCATTTCGAGGATCCGCAGATAGCCGATGACTGGGAGCGTGTTCGCAGGCACGCTTCTCAGAGCGGCGTGGAGATGCTATCGGCGAGCACCAGCGCCTTCCTCAACCTCTGTACCATGGTAGGGCTGGCTGCAACACTGGCACATCTACACCCTCTGGCGCTTCCGTTGGTGTTGGCGACCGCACTGCCCCAAATGCTTGCCAGATGGAGATACGGCACTAGCACCACTAGACATCTATACACACAGACGCCGGAATCTCGTAAACTTGGTTACTGGAAGAGAACTCAACTAACTCCAGATGTTGCCAAGGACGTCCGCTCATATTGGCTCTGGCCCTACTTCCAGCTTAGATACGCCAGCAGCTTCGAACACACATTAGGACAGCTAGACAAAGTACGCCGGGGGCTCTCCGTAAGACTATCCTTAGCCTCAACCGTTTCAGCCCTGGGCATAGCCGGGGTATATATGTACCTAATATGGAACCTGACGCGAAACCCCTCTCAGGTAGGAGACTTGGTGCTGTACGGCGGTGCAGCCACGTTGATACAGTCCAGCCTACTGGAATTGAGCAGCACCTTGGGCCAGCTACCGAAGTTCGTCGTATTTCTACCAAGCTTGTTCAAGCTGCTCGACGAGCCAGAGGATCTACCGCAGACCCAAAGCCATCGGCGTGTACCCCACACCATCGAGAGGGGAATCAAGTTCCAGGACGTATGGTTTACCTATCCCGGCAGCGACAGCCCTGTTTTGAAGGGCATCTCGTTCACGTGGAAGCCAGGCCAGGCTTTGGCACTAGTTGGACCAAACGGTGCAGGCAAGACCACGATAGTCAAGCTGCTCCTGCGGTTCTACGATCCGCAGGAGGGCCAAATACTTCTGGATGGTGTGGACCTAAAGGATTACGATCTAGATGATCTAAGAAGCAGGATGTCGGCTATATTCCAAGACTTTGTTCGCTATGAGTTTACCGTCAAGGAAAACGTAGCCATCGCAGATATCAGCGGGATGGAGGATCAAGATCGGTTGCTGCTAGCCTTACAGAGAGCCGATGCATACCAACTAACGGCAAAACTCCCCAAATGGATACACACGCGCCTGGGACGCGAGTTAGGTGACACCGACCTATCTGGCGGGGAATGGCAGAAGATCGCTCTAGCTAGGGCGTTTTTCCGTGATGCCCAGATACTAATTCTAGACGAGCCCACCGCAGCCCTGGATGTTTACACTGAGAACGAACTATATTCCAGGTTCAGCAATCTAACTGGCGGCAAGATGGTGTTGTTGATCAGCCATAGGTTCTCCACCGTCAAGATGGCGGATCGGATCCTGTTTATAGACGACGGGACAGTGCGAGAGGAAGGCACCCACGAGGAGTTGATGGAGTTAGGGGGGGAGTATGCAAAGAGGTATAACGCACAATCATCGCCATATGCAATATGAAAGGTAAGCAGAACGAGCAGCACCAGAGCGATCCTATATCCAGGCTGATCCAACTTGGGAGTGGAGCGATGTCGGCCGCAGCTCTCTACTACAGAGGGTTCAAGTTGCTCGCATCCGATTCGATCGGCAGGCTGCTGGCTTACATCTGCCTGATAGTAGTGGTGGCGATTATACCTTTGATCCAGGTGTGGCTAGCTAAGCTTGTCGTGAACGCAGTCACGTCATCTTCCCCCATCAAACATATACTTCCCCTAGCGCTGTTGTACGTCTCCACGTTCTTAGCATCAGCCGCCCTAAGGCCGCTCTTAGATACGACGTCTTCGTGGCTGGAGGACCGTACCGTGGGCAGCATCGACCGCGCGCTGATGGTGGCTTCAGAGCAGATGGTTGATCTCTATCAAGTAGAAAGCCCACCTTACATCGACCGTATGTGGGCCCTAGAGGCGTCCGCGTTGTTCCTGCCCAAGATATTCTCAGCCTTCCAGGAAATACTAGGTAAGCTAATAATCCTGCTGGGGATCATAATCTTCATCGGTACGCTACATCCATTACTGCCGATCGCAATGATAATGCTCATCCTGCCGCATATGATAGTCGTAAATAAGCATAACCTATTGGCATATCAGGAGATGAAGGCGCTATCGAGATCTGCACGCGAGATGGATTACTGCATGCGCCTGGCAACAGAACCTCAATCGGCCAAGGAGGTTAGGGTATTCGGATTGGCGAACTTCTTAATCGGTAGATTCGACAAATTCCTCCACGCTACTCTATCCGAAATGACACGTATCAGATTGCGGGGTACGAAAATTTCCCTGCTAATGGCAGGCTTACATGCAGCTGGACTGTCGCTCGGTATCTGGTACGTCGCTTCGCAGGCTGCCAAAGGCAGCCTGAATGTGGGGGATGTAGTTTTCTACCTGTTTGCCATCATGACAGCACAAGCAGAGTTGATCACGCTTCCAATGTGGGTAAGCATGCTCTTTGATGCCCGCATCTATCTGCAGGATCTGTTCAGCTTCATCGATGGGGCGCAGCCGGCAATAAGGTTGCCCGGCACACACCGAGGCATCGCTGCACCTCGATCGTCCTTCTCCATAGAGTTCCGACAAGTGAGTTTCAGCTATCCAAACAGCCAGAGACAAGCCCTTGCCGGAGTCAGCTTCACAGCACCTCGGGGCAAGGTAACTGCACTGGTCGGGGCCAACGGAGCTGGCAAGAGCACTATAGTCAAGTTGATTACAAGGATGTATGATCCTCAAGAAGGTGCCGTTTTGGTCAACGGTACCCCGATCTGGAATTACGACCTGGAATCGCTCCGCAACAGCATCGCCGTAGTTTATCAGGATTTCGCCCACTTTGCGCTCACCCTGGGTGAGAACATAGCCGTGGGAGATCCTTCAGGAAAGATATCCCAAGATCGTATCATAATGGCGGCCGAATTATCCGGAGCTGATCAAACGGCCAAGAGGCTGCCTCAGGGGTACAATACGCAATTAACACGCATGTTCGAGGGAGGGGTGGAGCTATCTGGCGGGGAATGGCAGAAGGTCGCGCTAGCTAGGGCGTTTGTGCGTGATGCCCGGCTGGTGATCCTTGATGAGCCGACCGCGGCCCTGGATGCACAGGCCGAGAGGCAGCTGTTCGACCGCTTTCGCAAGCTGATCGAAGGCCGTACTGCAATCATCATAAGTCACAGATTCAGCACCGTTAGCATGGCAGATCACATAGTAGTGCTCGTAAATGGCACAGTAGTGGAACAGGGCGATCACTCACAACTCCTAGCTCTTGGTGGATACTATGCCGAGATGTTCAACATGCAAGCCAACTGGTATAGATAATGGAGACGTAACCACCCAGCATCCGGACCCGAACCATAGGATAAGGATCGGCACGTTCTTGTGGGAAGACCTACTGCCTAAGCAGCTTACGAGCGCAGGCACTCCTAATGTTCCCATCCACGGCAGGTTACTGCTAACCAAGTGGCTATGCGAGAGGATGGTAGGTCACCCAGATGTGCACGAGTTCGCGGTGATAGGAGCTGAGAAGCCAAGTATACCGGGGACGATCTCTTTATCTTTCACCAGCCTAGGGCATTGGTTGGACGTCCAAGACTTGGTGTGGTTCGAGCCAGCAAGACCTCACCTTTGGAAGCCGGCAGTGCTAAGGGCAGCCTTCGGCAAGACGTTTCCTATAGTAACCTTGATGCACGGCATCGGCTATCCCAGCCAGTTGCCAGCATTCATAGCCTCCTTAGCTGCCCCTCGTAGGCCAACGGACACGATAATAGCTCCGAGCAACGCTGTAAAGGAGGTATTTCTGAGCCATTGGGATAATATGTCATCGCTCATCGGTGTAGACACGCCTCCACCTAACATACAGGTAATTCCTTATGGTGTCCCTTGCGTACAACCCATACCCAAAAGGATTGCGCGTGCGTCATTGATGTGGGATGAAACTCCCGTTGCACTCTTCCTGGGACGTTTATCTAGCTGGGACAAGGCTGACTTCAATAGCCTATTCGAGGCCAGCGCGAAGTTAAGGGCCCGGGGGATGATGTTCAAGCTGGTGCTGGCCGGATATGCAAGTCCTGCAGACGTGCGTTCTTTACAGCTTCTGGCTGCCAATTACGGACTCTTGGACCTGCTCGAGATCCGCCCAAATATATCTGAGACGGAGAAAAACCTCCTGCTGAGCCGGTTGCGATATATTCGTGTCTCCATCAAACACCATATCCGAATCCTCAAGACCGATCAGGTTCCTCAGCTCTTTTGCCCCATACGCAAGCAAGCAGCGTAGAGACCATAATATGGACGAGTAGAGGTGCCGGGCAGCACCTCTGCAGGTTTTCCCAGAGACCACCCCATAATGCTAATTAGAAGGACGGCATCAAGCAGGAGTGTCCATCGCTTGTGCCCCAAGTGTGCAACCCATCCACCAAGACCTCTCCCGGCAGCCACCCCAAACAGCTGGATCGGCCATCAGCAGAACTCGTAAGGGGTAATCCATGCCCTATTCCGCTCGGTGGCCGCTCCCGGCTCACGGGACACCAAGCTCTTAGTACTGCACCTGTGGGCCATGGGACGCGGGCTGTGATGGCACCTCGAGACGGATCTTGCGGATGTCGGTGGAGATGCCGTTGAGCATGTACCGCAGCTCGCTGGCCATGCCGCAGAACAGGAAGCCCTGCTCGATGCGCATGTTGACCGCGTCAGCGTTGGAGCAGTGGATGCCGGGGGCAACTCCGTGACGTCGGCAGGTCTGCAGCACGTGATCTATGGCCTCCACCACCCTGGGATCGTCGCACTCCAATCCAGCGCCCAGGCCGACCCCCATGGAGGCAGCGAGGTCGTTGGGGCCCACGAAGCAGACATCTATCCCGGGCACGGATAGTATGTCGTCTGCGCGCTCGACGCCGTCGATGTGCTCTATCTGCACCGCCAGCAGGATCTCTTCGTTGGCGTGCTCATAGTACTCACCGGCGGTGGTATCAAAGCTGATGGCGTGCCTCCCTCCTCCCACCGACCTAACCCCGACCGGTGGGTATCGAAGAGAGCTGACCGCATCCTCCGCCTCCTGCCGGCTCTTGAGCATGGGCACGACTACACCCCAAGCACCGGCGTCAAGGACTCGCTTGAACGTCTCCGCCGTGTTCCATGGGATGCGCACCATGGGAGCCGCCGGCGAGCCGTTGATCGCCATGAACATCAGGGCTAGCGTGCGTATATCCACCGCGCTGTGCTCGGCATCAACGACCAACCAGTCCACCCCGAGGCGGCTCACGTACTCGGCCGCCTCGGGACTGGGCAGGGAAAGCCACATCCCCACCGAGGGTTGACCAGCTCGCAACTTCTCCAGCACGTGGTTTTTCCTCATCTACAAAGCCTCCTTTCAACTTCCGCCGGCGGCTATTGTAACTCAGAACCCGAAAAAATCCACGTGCTCACAAGCAGGATCTACGGCGATGTCCGCACGCTACTTAGAGCGGCGAACAGGGCCGCACCCACCACAGCTATGCAGAGGCACACGACCAACAGGAGGAACAGACCTGGCACCAGCACCGCCGCAGCCGCCCTACCTGTACTCATCCCGTACTGCTCGCGCACTGCCACGATATAAAGGTAGATAGCGTACAGACTGGCCAGCCATCCGATGAACGGGATCCAGGAGATCATGTAGGTTGCTCCGGAAACATAGGCTGTCAGGCGGGTGGTGGTCTCGTAGCTGGGGCTTTGTGGCTGCCCAAAGAGCAGCACCCCTACGTGGATGAAGCCAGCACCTATGAACAGGCCCATGAGGCCGAAGGCCACCGTCAGGATCATCGTCAATAGCTCCATGGCGACGGTTGGCTCCTGGCTGGCCGATTGTCCACCCAAAAACCTGTCTACGCTGGCCGTCGGAAGCAGCAGGGACAGGAGGAAGGTGAGCACGGCGTAGATTACCAGCGCCGTCGCATAATACACGATCGGCCTGCCATATCCAGCCTGCCTGGGAAGCTCCCGGAAGAACTCTATCGGCCGGAGCAGCACGTCCGCGGTGGTCCGCCAGAAGGACTGCGGGAAGTTTGCAGGATCGAACTCCCTTCCACTAATGGGTTCAGCATAACCTGGAGGTAGCTCCATTTAGATATCCCCTCCTAATAATACTTAGATGTAAGTCCCATAAAGGAACACAGCTATGCGTCTATTCTAGCCAGGTGGGCTGGCGATTGCTATCCCCTATAGGACAAATAAGGCTAGCTTAGGAGCCTGACCGAGTCCACCCTCATACCATCCATCTTCTCGACGCGCAGCTTGTGCCCTGCTACCTCGACCTCGTCCCCCTCCTGAGGGATGCGCCCAAGCCGGGCCATGATGAGCCCTCCGAGGGTCTCAACGTGATCCTCCTCCTCGATCTCCACGCCCAGCATCTCCTCCAGCTCCCGGAGGCGCATGAGGCCGTCGAGCACCTGAGGCTCCTCCGGCCGCATGGCCTCCCTCACGCCCGGCGGCAGCTCCTCCTCTATGGGTCCCACCAGCACCTCGACGAGGTCCTCGATGGTAACTATACCGGCGGTACCGCCATACTCGTCCACCACCACGGCTATCGGGCGCCTGGCCTTCCTCATCTCCTCCAGGAGGTCGTCCGCGGGCTTGCTCTCAGGCACGAGCAACGCCGGCCTTATGAGGTCGCGCAGCCTCACGGGCTTCCTGGAGTACACGGCCCTCAGGATATCGTGGACGTGCACATCCCCCAAGATGTTATCGAGATCGCCATCGTACACCAGCAGGCGCGAGTGCTGAGCGGTTGCGGCCCTGGCCACCAGCTGATCAAGCGGTATGTCCACCGGCACAGCCTCCAGCTCAGTGCGCGGGGTCATCACGCTGCCCGCGGTGACGTCCGCGAACTCGAAGGCCCTGGTGGCTATACGGGCCTCGGAAGGTTCCACCACCCCGGCCTCGCGCATGCCGCGCACCAAGAAGCGCAGCTCCTCCACACTGTGGATGTTCTCGGTCTCGGTGGCGGGTTGCAGGCCAAAAAGCATCAATATACCGTTGCCTATGGCGTTGAGCGCCGTGATCGGCCACTTGAACACTCGATAGAAGATGGTCAGCGGTCGGGCTACCCACAACACCGTGCTCTCGGTCTTCTGGATGGCCAGTCCCTTCGGGGCGAGCTCTCCCACGACGATGTGCATGGCGGTGATGATGGTGAAGGCGACGCCGATGGATATGCCGTGTGCTAACTGGGGCGCAAAGCGCCCCACCAGCCCCTCGAGCGGAGGCTCTATCAAGTGCGCGAACGCAGGCTCGCCGATCCATCCCAAGGCCAGCGAGGCCATGGTGATGCCAAGCTGGCAGGCGGCGATGTAGGCATCGAGATGCTCGACCATGTACAGGGCGATCTTGGCGGTGGTATTACCCTCGGAGGCCAGCTGTTCCAGTCGGGATCTGCGGACTGCGACTATCGCAAACTCGGAGGCTACGAAGAAGGCGTTGGCTAAGACAAATATAACAGCTGCTATAAGGGCTATCGATGATGAAACGTCCATATGTGATTGGTATGCATCACCCCTTTGTGCTTTATTTTAATAAGTATATCGCTTTGCGGCCTATTTTACACTAGGAAGGGCTATGTTGTGTACATTGGATTGGGGAGCCGAAGGACTGCTCAAGGCCGTCCGTCGTGAGGACGTAGTGGTGCTGGTGGACGTGCTCCGCTTCTGCTCCACGGCTGTGGCAGCTGTCCGGGTGGGAGTAAGTGTCATCCCGGCACCAGGGCGCTTGGAGGCCGAGGGCTTGGCGGCGGCACTGAGGTTGCCCGTGGTGAGCAGCTCCAAGGAGGGCTACGAGGCTGGCAAGCCCACCGACTCCCCACTATGGTATCCAAGATATGCGGTCACGGGTACAAGGGTGGTGTACCCATCCTCCAACAGTGGTCGGCTGCTCTCCAGCGTCAGGGGCTACCCGTACTTGGTGCTGGGTGCGCTGCTCAACGCCTCGGCGGCGGCAAGGTATGCCGGTGCGCTGGCAGGGTCACTAGGCAAGGGAGTCACGGTGGTGGCCGCCGGAGAGCTCAGCACTGACTTCGATCCCGAATCCCCTCCTCGTCTACTGTTTGCTGCGGAGGACCTATTGGGGGCAGGAGCCGTGATCGACGCTCTGTCGGCGGACCTGTCCGCGGAGGCCGCGGTGGCGCTTGGTGCCTGGGAGTCCTGCGTACAGGATAGGACAAAGTTGCTGCTCACATCCTGGAGTGACAGGCATCTCCAGAACACTGGCAGGCAGGAGGAGGTGGAGTACTGCGCACAACTCGACGTCACAGAGGTGGTCCCCATCCTAAGGCACGGAGAGATCGTCGCCGCCGAGGGTTAGCAGCACTTGTCTCCAGGACAACACCGACCTATCATAGATGCTAGCGACGGAGCAAGTGCGTGTACAGGATATACATTGTAGAGGACGAGCCCAAGATAGCCGATATGCTGGCCCGGCACCTGGAGAGGTACGGCCACCAGGTGCACATCGCTCAGGACCTTAGGCAGGTGAAGTCAGAGTTCCTCGAGATCCGTCCCCACCTGGTGATCTTGGACATCAACCTACCGTACTACGATGGCTTCTACTGGTGTAGGCAGATCCGCACAGTGTCGAGCGTGCCGGTGATCTATATCTCCGCGCGGTCGGACGACATGGATCAGGTCAGGGCCATAGAGAACGGGGGCGACGACTACCTGGTCAAGCCCTTCAGCCTGGAAGTGGCGCTGGCCAAGGTCCACAGCCAGCTGCGCAGGACATACGGCGAGTACTCCTCACCATCCACCGCGGAGGTGCAGGCGGCCGGAGGACTGTTGCTGGACGCCTCACGCCTCGTGGCGGAGCATGCAGGGCGGAGCGTGCAGCTGACGCGCAACGAGTTCTTGCTGCTGAGGCTGCTGCTACAGCAGGCGGGCAAGGTGGTCAGCAGAAGCGCCCTGCTGGAGGCGCTCTGGGAGGACTCGCAGTACGTGGACGACAACACCCTAACGGTCAACGTGGCGCGTCTGCGCCAGAAGCTGGAGGGCATCGGCCTCCAGCAGGCCATAGAGACTGTGAGAGGCTACGGCTACCGACTGCAGACGGAAAGGCAGGACGATGAGATACGATAGTACCACCCGCCACGCCCCCTCGGAGGTGACCAAGCATCCCTTGAGCGATCGCCTGAGCCTCTCAAGGTATCTGAGAGACAGGATGATGGTAGGAGCGCTCTTCCTGCTGAGCAGTGCGCTCTCGATAGCCATTATCAGGTTGGGCGTGCTCGACCGGGGCGACGTGTTGTACATCTTCCTGCTCTGCATCCTGTGCCTGGTAGTCTACCTGGCCTACGACTACATACGCCATACCCCGCTCCGCCGCGAGCTGCTATCTACCAAGGGGCAAATCGACGATCCTCTGCGCGTGCACAGCGCTGTGACAGGTGAGGAGGAAGCGCTGATAGCCCTCCTGGAAAGCTCTCATCAGCTGTATACCAACCGTCTCCAGGAGAACAAACACGCTCTCGAGAGGCATCTTGAGTACGCTCAACTTTGGGTGCACCAAATGAAATCTCCGGTATCGGTAATAGACCTGCTGATCCAGCAGGCTCCCGATGGTGTGGATCCAGAGTGGCTAGAAAGCCTTGCGGAGGAGAAAGAGAGGCTGTCGGAGGGTCTAGAGATGCTGCTCCACGCCGCTCGAATAGACAAGTTCGATACCGACTTACGACCGCGTACCGTCGACCTGGTACAGCTGGTGCGGGAGTGCGTGCGCGAGCGCCTGAACGCCTTCGTGCGTAACGGTATCAACCCTAGGATCACGGCAAGCGCAGATACAGCGGAGGTCCAGACTGACCCCAAGTGGATGCGCTTCGTGATAGGCCAGCTCCTCTCCAACGCCATCAAGTACTCCCGCCTCAAGCAGATGAGTGGCCTGCACGTGGACCTGGAGATCACCTCCGATGAAGGTCGCACACTGCTGACCGTAAGGGACGAGGGCGTGGGTATCCCTCCAGAGGATCTGCCCCGTATATTCGAGCCGTTCTTCACAGGAGAAAATGGCCGCAGGACGAACGAGTCCACTGGCATGGGCCTGTACCTTGTGCGGCAGGTGCTGGACAACCTGGGGCACATCATGGAGGTCTCCTCGGATCCAGGGAAAGGCTCAGCCTTCACCATAGCTTTCGAATCGCGCAGCATAACATCCTTATCGAGGACGCATATCTAACCTTCCAACTTACAAAAACGTAAGATTGCAGCCTCCGAACGTAAGCTTAGGAGCAGGCAACCACGGTAGGTCCTAGGTATCCTAGGGATGTAAAACCCATCGAGAGGAGTTCGTAAATGACCGCAAGCCATACCGTGAGCACGCACAGGGATACATCCCGAATCGTGTTGCACGCCAGGAACCTGACGAAGGTCTATGGCACCCCAGGCAGGGGCAGGCTGCACAAGGCGCTGGACGACGTCACCCTCTACGTCGAGCGGGGCGAGTTCGTCGGGATAATGGGGCCTTCCGGCTCGGGCAAGACCACGCTCCTGAACCTGCTGGCGACGATAGATCGCCCCACCTCGGGCAGCATAATGATCAACGGCCAGGACCTATCTAGCTTACGAGAGGGGCAGCTAGCGCTGTTTCGCAGGCGGGAGCTGGGCTTTGTATTCCAGGACTTCAACCTCTTGGACACACTGAGCATCAGGGAGAACATCCTGCTGCCGCTGGTGCTGGATCGGGTCAGGCCTCACCTCATGCACGCCAAGCTCCAGGAGATAGCGCACCAGCTGGGCATAGCCGATATCCTGGACAAGTACCCCTACGAGGTTTCCGGCGGTCAGGCCCAGCGCACGGCCATTGCCCGCGCTCTGATCCACGACCCGTCGCTGCTGCTCGCCGATGAGCTGACGGGCAACCTCGACTCCAAGTCCGCCTACGGCGTGATGTCGGCGCTCCGGGAGATGAACGAGCAGCGTGGCGCCACAATATTGATGGTCACTCACGACCCGTTCGCCGCGAGCTTCGCCCGTAGAGTGATCTTCATCCGAGACGGTCGCCTGTTCTCTGAGATCCGTAGCCCCGGTAACCGACAGACATTTTTCCAACAGATCCTGGATTCTCTAAGCGTGCTAGGAGGGAGCTTCGATGAGGTTTCACCAATTAGCTACAAGTAACATCCGCGGGAACTGGAGGCGCTACACTGCCTTCTTGTTGAGCAGTACCTTCTCCGTAATGATCTTCTTCCTGTACGCCACGCTCACCAACCACCCAGACATGGACACCAGCCACATGCGTTACGCCCAAGTGGTAGTGCAGGGCGTAGTGGCCTGCCAGATCATCATCCTGGTGTTCACCTTCTTCTTCACACTCTACTCGCTGTCGGCATTCCTGCGATCGCGCAGCCGAGAGTTTGGTCTGCTCGCCCTGTTTGGCATGACGGGAGGACAGATCAGGCGGATGGTGCTCATCGAGACCTGCGTCATAGCGCTCGCTGCCAACGTGCTGGGCATAGGCCTGGGGATCTTGTTCTCCAAGCTGTTCCTGATGGCCCTATCCCATATGCTCTACATCGACAGCCCTCTACGGTTCATGATCGTGTGGCGGGCCGTAGAGCTCACCTTCGGGTTGTTCATGGGGCTGTTCCTCTTGACCGCTGCGATCAGCATGCTCAGCTTCAGCTCCAAGTCGATCATCGAGCAGATCAGGGAGCAACGCAAACCCAAGACCCCGCCGGCGGCCTCCATCTGGTTGAGTGCGCTGGCGGCCTTCACCCTGAGCGCGGCTTATTACCTGTCCTACACCACTACCAAGGCGCAGATATTGATTCGATTCCTGCCGGTCACGCTGCTCGTGGTCGTAGGCACCTACTTCCTGTTCACCCAGGCAAGCATCTGGCTGGTCAGGAGGCTGCGCAGTAGCCGCAGCTACCTTAGAGGCACGAACATGCTAGTGGTTTCGCAGCTGGGTTACAAGCTCAAGGACAACGCCCGCATGCTGTTCATGGTTACGATGCTCAGTATGGTCGCGCTGACGGTATCGTGCACGCTGTACACCTTCCTGCAGGACATGAAGAGCAGGATAGCTGAATCCTACCCCCAGACGTTCAGCTGGACTGTGCCAGGAGAAGGTGATCAGTTCGAGCAGAGGGTAGAGCAGTTCATCAAGGCCCACGGCGGCAAGATCACCGATAGGCTGAAGCTGCAGGGCCTGATCATGCAGGTGCACGACAGGTACGGTATGATGATCATCCCCGAGTCGGCGTACAACGCCCTGACCCCTAGCGAGGAGAAGATATCGCTCGGCCGCCGTGAACTCCTCAACGTGTACCCTGAGGAGTATGCTGATGTACCGTTCTGGAGATTTCGCGAGGGCGAGACTATTCAGCTGGAGGTCAACAACGGCAAGCAACTGCTGGCGTACAGAGTGGTAGGCAACGTCGGACGGGCTCCCAGCGCCCTCAATGGCTACTCTCTTGGATGGTTGGTGATGGACGATGCCGAGTACCAATGGCTGAGTCATGGTCTTGCACGCGACTCGGTATACACTACCTACGGGCTGGAGCTGGCCAACTGGCGCGCCCACAGGCAGTTGTCGGAAGACCTGCAGCGAGAGCTGTTCGCGAACGAGCACACTAGGCTGTCCTCTCGCATAGACGCCTACTACTCAGTGCTGCAGCTGTTCTCTCTAACGCTCTTCATAGCGGTGTTCGTGTGTGTGCTGTTCTTCATCGCTGCGGGCAGCGCGATCTACTTCCGGATGTTCACCGAGCTGCAGGACGATCGGTCTATGTACGCCACGCTGCGGAAGCTGGGAGTCTCCGCGCGCGAGATGGGGACTGTAATAGGGCGCCAGCTGCTGATCATGTTCTTTGTCCCGTTTGCTGTGGCCACAGCTCACACCCTGGTGGCGATGAAGGCGCTTGCCAACACCCTCGACTCCAACATCTGGCCGTACGCCCTAACAGTGCTGGCAATCTTTCTCCTGGTGCAGGCCATCTACTACTTCATGGCCAAGCGTGTCTACATGCACGAGGTCCTCAAGACCGTTAGATAAACCCACACATCCCTCCGAGGGTCGGGAGTTGTGCATAGCACAACTCCCGACCCTATAATATCCTATGCAAGTAAGATGGGATGCTAAGGCATATGACGATCAGCTGGCCTTTGTGTCAGCGCTGGCTACAGATCTAGTAGAACTACTTGCCCCCTCCACAGGAGAGCGCGTGCTCGACCTGGGATGCGGCACAGGCGACCTAGCAGAACAAATCGCTCGTCGGGGGGCTGAGGTCGTGGGGATAGACATCTCCCCAGAGATGATCACCATGGCCCGCAGCAAGTACCCCCACATCACTTTCGAGGTGGCCGATGCCGAAAACTATCACACAGAGCACGAGTTCGATGCGGTGTTCTCCAACGCAGCGCTACACTGGATGCGCAGGCCACGCAGGGTGCTACAGGTCGTGAGGGCATCGCTCCGTCCGGGAGGCCGGTTCGTGGCGGAGTTCGGAGGTAAGGGCAACGTGCGCTCGATCTACGAGGCGCTGCGTCAGGCACTCGCAGCGCTAGGCATAGACGCTGAGGATAGGAATCCCTGGTACTATCCGTCGCTGGCAGAGTACGCGTCTCTGCTGGAGGAGTTTGGCTTTAGGGTGGTGTACGCCGCCCACTTCGATCGGCCCACACCGCTGCCAGGCGGGGAGCAAGGCATAGATAACTGGCTAGCTACATTCGCCCAACCATTCCTACGCGACCTCTCCCCAGAGAGTGTTGAGGGTGTTGTTGCAGAGATCAAGGCACTCCTTAGACCCCAGCTTTACAAGAACGGCTTGTGGATAGCCGATTACAAGCGCCTGCGTCTAGCAGCCTTGCTTGAGCTGTAGTTACAGGCCTACTCGATCTCAGGGCGGTCGTCTCCAAGCCAGTACCTTGGACCTGGGCCATGGGAGGCCAAGACATCGCCAGGGTTGAGTATCTTGCAGCGATCGAGCGAGAGACAGCCACAGCCTATGCACTCCGTGAGGCCCACCCTAAGCCTCTCCAGCTCAGCTATTCGCTCCTCTACCCGGCGCTGCCAGATCTCCGAGAGCCTGTTCCAATCCTCGCCGGTGGGGACTCTATCTTTGGGCAGCTTGTCCAGCTCTCGCTTGATCTCCTCCAACGTAAACCCCAAACGTTGGACAAACAGGATGAAGGCCACACGCCTAGCGGTTGCCCGCTGGAACCTCCTGTGACCTGAGGAGTTGCGCACAGACCAAATCAATCCCCGTTCCTCATAGAAGCGCAGCGCAGAGGGTGCAACCCCTGTACGCCTAGCCAGCTCGCTGATGGTGATCATGTCGTGTGTATCCGGCATATGGCTCATGCCGAAATGATAACAGCAGATCACCTTGACTTCAAGTGCACTTGAACTTGTATCATTCTCACCTAGACCGAAGGCTAGAGAAGCAGGCGCTTGACTCATGGAAGCAAAAAGTGTATAGAATATAGATTCTAATTGTATGGTAGAATCAAAATTTTTGCTTGGAACAAAGATATACCAACAATACATTCCGCATTGCATGTAGAGGAGGTTGTAGTTGACTCTTGGAAGTGGACTCCTGGGTTACATCCTCAGAAGGCTGTTCTGGGGAGTGCTCACCCTCTGGTTGACCATCACCCTCACGTTCTTCGCCCTAGGTATAACTTTCAGGCTAGCAAGCGGCAGCTCGCTGCTTGATGTGTTGAGGGGAGAGGTGCCTTCCGTAGGCCCCGGTGGGGGAGGATCAAGCTATGAGCTTCACGGATCGCCCCTACGTCAATACCTATCTTTTCTGTGGGGCACATTGCATCTAGACTGGGGGGAGTCCGTCTCGCAGGGAGCTCCCGTGAGGCAGGTACTGTTGGAGCGTTTCCCCGTCACCGGAAAGATAGGGCTGATCTCCTTCCTGCTGGCGGTCGTGCTAGGCATACCATTGGGCATCTACGCTGCAGTGCGAGGAGGGCTAGTGGACTTCGCTATCTCCTGGACGTCGGCCTTCGTCTACAGCTTCCCTTCGCCGGTGCTGATGACGCTCCTGTTAGCGCTCTCGGTGTACACGATCGGCATATTCCCGGTGGGGATGACCGGCGCCGACTGGAGGGGGTACCTATTGCCCTGCCTGGTGCTCGGCCTAGGTGCAGGGGGGTACATCGCGCGGATAACCCGGACATCGGTGGCCGACGAGCTCGGCAAGGACTACGTGCGCACGGCGCGCGCCAAAGGGCTACGTACGCTTGTGATCTATCGCAGGCACGTATTAAAGAACGCGCTAGCGCCCGTGCTGGCAGCCCTAGGCCCCACTCTGGGACTACTCCTAGCGGGCTCATTCCCCGTGGAGTACGCCTACGAGATCTACGGCACGGGCAGGCTGCTACTGGACGGCTTCGCGCAGCAGGATTATCCGCTCATACTGGGCGGAGTGACGTTATATACGGTGCTGGTGATCGCTTCCAACCTGCTGGGAGAGGTCGCCGCAAGCCTCATAAACCCCAGATTGAGAGCAGGAGGTTAGACGTTGGCTGGAAGTACAACACTTGAGGCCCTCGAGCAGCAGTCACTGCCTAAGGCCCCAAGAAGGCGATGGTACTTGGTGGCCCTTCGAGATCCTTCCTTCATGATCGGGTTGGTGATCCTGTTAGTCCTAGGGGGAGTGGGGCTTATGGCTCCCAGAATCGCCCCGTACGACCCCCCACGTACGAGCGACAGTGTGTACTTCCTCAACCTCTTGGCGCCGGTACACGCCCCACCCTTCTGGGCCAAGCCCGATGAGATAGACTTCCAGCGCGTCAGCATCGACAACCCGCCACCGACACCCTATGATCCCCGCTTCCCGTTGGGCACGGACAGTGAGCGCAGGGATATGCTGAGCCTCCTGGTGTACGGCACTCGCTATAGCCTCTTCATAGGGTTGTTGGCCGTGCTGCTGATCTCCCTTGTGGGAGTGGCCATGGGCACCTTAGCTGGCTGGCGTAGGGGGAAGGTTGAGAATATAGTGCTGTGGATAGCAGACACTGCGGAATCTATCCCATCGTTCCTTGCTTGTGCGTTGTTCGCGGCGGTCGTCTCGGATTGGCTAGGGAGAATGCTGTCGCACGTTGGCCTGTATATGGATGCCATCCCGCCTGTAGCGGTTTCCCTCTCATGTGTGGGGTGGGCCTCGGTCGCACGTATGGTGCGCGTGCAGGTTATAAACATCGGCGAGAGCGAGTGGGTGGAAGCCGCTAGAGCGCTGGGCGTGCCATCCAAGAGGCTAATACTGAGGCACGTCCTGCCGTTCGTGCTGGGACCCGCGATAGTCGTAGGTACATCCCAGCTGCCAACGATCCTCATCATAGATGGATTGTTGGGCGCGGTGGGCATAGGGCAGAGACCACCCTCGATCACTTTGGGACACATGATCTTTCAGGAGTTTCCCTCCACCGTCGCCGCGCCCCTGTTCATCCTTATGCCCACCGCCCTGCTGATCGCGATATCTCTGGCAGCCACCGCACTGTCAAACGGCGTCCAGCGTCTGCTCTCCCCCGAGATCAGGTAGTCCTTTCTTGCCTAAGCTTACACAATATATTAGAATTTATTTAATCAAATAATTAGGCAAGACTAAAATATCTGGAGGGCCAAATGGCGGTAGATCTGGAGAGACGGGCGCAGGGCTCCGAAGCCGATGGGATATTGGAGTTCATCAAGAGTAGACGAAGTGTAGGCAAAGTAGCGCAGGACAAACCCCCCAGGGAGCTCATAGAGAAGGTGCTAGAAGCAGCCGTGTGGGCGCCCAACCATCACCTCACGCAACCCTGGAGGTTCTTCGTCCTGGAGGGCAGAGCAAGAGAGCAGCTTGGCGAGGCGATGGCGGCTGCCGACAAGCGCCTGCACCCAGATTCCCCCGAGGTCGTGCTCGACAGAACCAGGGCCAAACCCCTTCGGGCTCCTGTCATAGTGGTGGTAGCGGTCGAGCCAAGTCAAGACCCCAAGGTCCCGGAGATAGAAGAGGTGGAGGCTGGCGCGGCGGCGGTACAGAACATGCTGCTGGCAGCCCACGCGTTGGGACTGGGCGCTATGTGGCGCACTGGAGATGCTGCCTATGCGGACGAGGTGAAGGCCTTCTTGGGGTTGAATCCCAAAGCCCATATCCTGGGGTTCGTCTATTTAGGTTACCCTGCCATATCGCCCCCACCGCAGTCGCGTACTCCCGCCAGGGAACTCACCAGCTGGTTGGGTTGGGAGGAATAATCCAAGGTAGTTGACGTGTGGGCGCGCATCTTATATCCTTAGTGCGTTCTGATGAAGGCTGGACTTGCAGCCTCTCGAAGCTTTGGAGGTAAGAACATGCGCGTCCGATACCTTATCCGCTTCCTCTCTGCGGTCGCCGTCTCCCTGCTGGCCTTCTCAAGGACCAGCGCCGCGGTCCCACTGGGATGGGTACATCCCTACGTGATGGTCATCAACCATGCCAACGGGAGGGCCTACAGGGCTTGGAACAACAAGCACGCAGGCAGGTACGCCACCAGTAGCCCCACCGGGCTATCCCCGTCAGTCATCAAGTCGGCATACAATTTCCCCACCAGCCCCACGGCAGGTGCTGGCAAGACGATCGCGATAGTCGATGCCTACGACGACCCTACTGCAGAGCAGGACCTGAACACTTTCAGCTCACAGTACGGTCTACCACCATGTACCACCGCCAACGGCTGCTTCCAGAAGGTGGACCAGAGCGGTGGCACACACTATCCAAGGAAGGACGCCAGCTGGGCACTGGAGATATCTCTTGACGTGCAGTGGGCACACGCCATAGCTCCGGGCGCCAAGATACTGCTGGTGGAGGCCAGATCCAACAGATTCACCGACCTGCTTGCTGCCGAGGACTATGCCAAGATGCACTCCCAGTACGTGTCCAACTCCTGGGGAGGTAGCGAGTTCAGTGGAGAGAGCGCCTACGATTACCACTTCTCCCAGCCAGGGGTCAGCTTCTTCGTATCCTCCGGCGACAACGGCGCCCCCGCTGAGTACCCATCCTCCTCCCCGAACGTGATCTCCGTGGGCGGCACCACCCTGCACTTCGACAGCGGCGGCCGCTTTACGGGCGAGACGGGCTGGTCGGGCAGCGGTGGGGGATGCAGTCAGTACGAGCAGGCCACTCAGGCCCAGAGCAGCTTCGGGCAGTACGCGCAGGTGAACTGTGGTGGCAAGAGGGCTACTCCAGATGTAGCGCTCGATGCTGACCAGACATCGGGAGTGTCAGTGTACGACAGCACACGCTACCAAGGGCAATCCGGATGGTTTACGGTGGGCGGCACGAGCGCATCGGCGCCGATGTGGGCAGCGATCTCCGCGGACAGCGGCGTGGTGGTGGACTCCGCCCATGTGTACTCAGAACCCTCGAGCCAGTTCCGAGATATCACGAGTGGCAACAATGGATTCCCTTGCCTAGTGGGATACGACCTGGTCACTGGGAGGGGCAGCGCGCTGGGCACTCCCTAGGTCACTGCCCCTGGCAGGACTGCACCGAATGTGCTAGTATTTGTTGGACCTAACCTTTTGCACGTGTGGAGGTGCTAAGCTTCATGTCTGATTCGGACAGTAGTCCCCGTACTAAGCGGCCCTACCACACGGCGCGATCGGGCCCTGACCTGTAGCTGAGTCTCTCACCTCGCAGGCGTTGACAGGCCCCGCGTCGTGTGGCGCGGGGCTTTTTGGTGTCACAAGAGAATAACGCCCAGGGAGGTGAGAGATGGAGACCCAGCTTTTTGATGTACAGGCAATACGTGCCAACCTGCACGACGCAATAGCCGCGCGCGATCGTGAGCATACCCATGTGTTCCTCCAGCAGCTACCGCCCGAGGAGGTGGCGCAGCTGCTGGAGAGTATGCCCTCGGAGGAGCTTGCACAGCTACTGCAGCTGATCACAGACGAGGAGTTGGCGGACCTGCTGGAGAAGATGGACGCCGCCACAGCCGCGCATATCGTCCGCAAGCTCTCCTATGCCCGTGCTGCGGACATCTTTGAGGAGATGGCCCCCGACAACGCCACCGATATCGCCGGCGAGCTGGAACCCGAGGAGGCCGAGGCGATCCTCGTGGAGATGCAGCCGGCAGAGGCCGATGACATCCGCGACCTGCTGTCTTACCCACCCGACACGGCGGGAGGCCGGATGACACCCGAGTTCGTCGCCATATCCCCCAACCTGACGGTCGATGAGGCGCTAGTGGCGCTGCGCAAGGTCGCATCCGAGGCCGAGACGATCTACTACGTCTACGTTGTGGACGACCACGACCGCCTGATAGGGGTGCTCAACCTGCGCGACCTGGTGGTGTCACCTCCTGGGAGGTCCGTGGGGGAGATCATGATCCGGGAGCCTATAAAGGTCAGGGCTTCCGAGGATCAGGAGACAGCGGCCAGGCTGCTGGGCGAGTACAACCTCTTGGCTATCCCCGTGGTGGACGACGATGACCGTCTGCTGGGCATCATCACCGTGGACGACGCCGCCGACATCCTAGAGCAGGAGTTCAGCGAGGACTACCTCAAGATGGCCGGTACCGACGCGGAGGCTATGGAGAGGCGTACCCCTGCCCAGGTGGCCATGATCCGCCTGCCTTGGCTGCTGGGCACGATGACGATCGAGCTGCTGGCGGGGCTGGTGATCTCCCGCTTCGACCACGTGCTCCAGCAGGTGATCCTGCTGGCCTCCTTCATGCCGGTGATCTCGGCGGTATCAGGCAATGTAGGGCTGCAGGCAGCGGCAATAGTCGTGCGTGGGCTGGACACAGGGCACGTCAGCCTGCGGAACTGGGGGCGGCAAGTGTTCAAGGAGCTGTCGGCATCCCTGCTCATGGCGATCAGCTGCGGTCTTGTGCTGGGCACCATCGGGGCGGTCTGGTCCCGTCATCTGCCGTTCGGGATAGTGATCGGGGGAGCAATGATCTGTTCCATGCTCACCGCGGGCTTCATGGGCACCATGATGCCTATGATCTCCAAGAGGTTAGGGTTCGACCCGGCCACCACCGCTGGGCCATTTGAGACCGCCTTCCAGGACGTTATAGGCTTCGGGGTGTTTCTGTGGCTGGCCTCTATTCTCATTCACTGGCTCAGCTGAGCCCTTGGCACGGAGGCTGCTATGGAGCATTCAGCACAGCTTGGAGGGACGAAGCATATATGGAACCACCCGAAGACGAGATCGAGGAGCGCCGCGTGGTGCGGCGCAGGTACGTGGGCGGTGACCCAGTTATGTCGATCATAATGCTGATCGTGTTGGTCGTCATCGTGCTCCTGCTGCTGGACATCCTGGGGGTGATCAACGTGATTCCCGGCATAGGCCCGGGCGGAGGGAGCAACCCGTTGCCCGCCAGCACACCAGCGGTGGGAGGCTGGCGACCCTAGCACCGATCACTCGCATACAGCCGGCACATCCTCGACACAACCTGAGCGACACGTGTCCTAAGCTGCAACGGCTCAATCACCTCGCAATCCTCTCCTAGGCCCAGCACGTAGCACTGGGCCTCTTCCGGCGTCTCCATTACCACCCAGCAGGTGACCCAACCATCCTCAGGGCCCTCCTCACGCTCGAATGTGGCGTAGCGCCATAGAGACTTGGCTAACTCCAGCGCCTCGGCCCTGATCCGCAGCAGGGTAAGATAGCGAGGAAGGCTCTCCTGGAACCGCTTCTGGGAGTCGCGCCAGTACCTAGCAAGATCGAAGCCTGCAGGCCGATCGAAGTGCTCACCGAGCTCCACGCTCGTCATGCGGGAGACCCTATAGGTCCTGACCTCACCTTCCACTGCACCCACCAAGTACCAAGATCCTCCCTTGACCACAAGCCCCAATGGCTGGAGGTATCGCTCGACCTCTTGGCCATCAGCCCTGTGGTACCTTACGCGCACGGAGCATTCCTCCCACACGGCCCTGTAGAGGGTTGGCAGCAGGTCTACGGACTCCTCGCGCGGGCGCCAGCCTACGGGATCGACGTACAGGCGCTCGCGCACCCTATCCAAACTCTCTCTATGTCGGGATTGAAGAGCTATCGCCAGCTTGCTATATGCCGCCTCCAGCTTGCTGCCCAATCCCAGGTCCGATAGTAGCTTAGGGCTGTGCCCCAAGAGCAGCACCTCCAGCTCCTCAGGGCCGATACCTGGGACGTCCAATTCGTACCCCGGTAGGAGGGCCCATCCGCCCCCCGCTCCACGCTGGGCGTAGATCGGCACGCCCGCCATCCCCAGCGCCTCCATGTCCCGATGTATGGTCCTCTCGGAGACCTCTAGCTTATCCGCCAACTCCCTGGCAGTCACCCTGCCACGTCGCCGCAGGATCAGCAGTATGGCCAATAACCTGTCCGCGCGCACTCCTAACCTCCACGCCGTAGTAGGCGATTGTAGCAGAACCAACACAAATATGTCGTTAGGTGTCATATTTTGCTGGTTACAATCGCTGTTGGAATCTTATTAGAGGAGGTACATAGCTTTTGGACGGTACGGCAAGCAACACATCATTCCCCAGGGCCAGCAGGCCATACATCCCAGGCTACGGCGTGCCCGACTCGGAGGAGGGCATGCTCCCCTGGGAGCACGTGACCAGCAAGCTCACGAGCGCCAAGAACTACTGGGTGTGCACCGCTAGCAAGGACTGCAGGCCACACTGCACCCCCATCTGGGGCACCTACCTGGACGGAACGCTATACTTGGAGGGCAGCTCCCGCACCCGGCGCGGGAGGGACATAGCGCAGAACCCGCACGTGGTGGTGCACCTGGAGAGCGGGGACGACGTGGTGATCCTGGAGGGCGTCGCCGAAGAGATAGTACCCGACAGCGACTTGGCCCAGAAGCTGGCCGAGGCCATAGGGAGCAAGTACGAGGGCTACCAACCCGAACCCGAGCAATGGAGCGAGGGAGGGCTGTACAAGGTAAGCCCGAGGGTCGTGTTTGCCTGGAAGCAGTTTCCTGTAGATGCGACCAAATGGACCTTCGAATAGCTAGAGAGGCTTCCTGGCCGCCTGTATGCCAAACCCGGGCATGGTGATGAGCTTCCTGTACCTCTGGGGAGCCAGCCCCGCATCCCTCTGCCAGCTGATGACGCTCTCCAGGGGCCAAGCACCCGAGAGGCTGGTGGCTGCAAAGTAGAGATCCGCCAGAGCTTCGAGCTGTCCACGCCCGCCAGGGGTGCAGAACGTGTCCACAATCGCGAGGTATCCACCTGGCCTCAGAGCACGAGCGCACCTCTGAAATAGGTCGCGATTGATGCCCTCGTCGAAGTGGTGTATTAGGTTAGCTATGAGCACCAGATCGTAGGCCTCGGCCCCCATATCGTAGTAGCGAGCATCACCGACGACGTGCACCACTCGCTTGCCCATACCCTCCTGCGCCAGCAGCGGCCTCGAGGCCTCCACGGCTCCCGGCAGGTCTAGCACCTCGGCGTGCAACCCCGGATAGCGTCTGCAGAGCGCGACCGATAGCAGCCCGTGGGCCCCGCCCACGTCGAGCATGCGGCGTGGGTACTTGGGCACAGGCACCCTGCGAGACACCTCAGGAGCTGACAGCCTGGCCAGCGAGCGCATGCCCCTCTGGTACAGCTCCCAGCCTTCGGGTGTCATCTCCTCGTGCATCCGCACGGGATTGCCGGTGCGCACGTACTCCTCGGCACGCTCTATGTACTCCCACTCTAGGTATCGAAACAGCATGCTGTCGTGGAGCGACGAGGGGCTATCCCTCAGGAGCCACCTCCTGGAGAGGCGCGTCAGGGTGTATAGCTCACCGCGCCTGCGCAGATAACCGGAGGCCACGAGCACCTCCAGCACCCTCCGCGTGCCCTCCTCCGTCAGCCCGCAGGCTCGGGCTACCTCGGCCGCGGGCAGGGATGCACCAGCTAACGCCTCGAAGATCCCCATCTTGGTGGCGCCCATAAGCACCCTGCCAAGCCCCACGGCGTGCAAGGTCTGCAGGAACGGCACGGGCACCAGGCCCAATCTCAGCGCCAGCCGCTCCAGTAGGTTGTCCGCTATCACACCTAGCCGCATGTTGCCTCCCCACAAGGTCTCCCGAGATTGTACATCAAAGTCGATCAGCAGGAGCCGGTCCATCCAGATGGATGATATAATTGGGCTCCAAGAGCTTGTTGCCTTATGTCAATACATGTGAGGAGGTGCATCATGAGCAAGCAGGTTCTCAGGACCATCATCGAGCTGGCGACCGCCGCCTTCGGCTTAGTGGCCGCGCTTGCGTGGAACGCGGCGATCCAGGCGTTGTTCGAGGCGATACTGCCACAGGCGGGCGACGTGGTAGCCAAGTTTGCCTACGCCGTCGTGGTGACTATCATCGCCGTGGTGGTCATCATGAGGCTTGGTAGGTTAGCGGAGCGCATGGGGCTGGGAGAGGACCGATCCTAGGCAAATTCTCCAAATTAAAAGCCTCAAGGGGCTTGCACTGCAGGACGATAGAGTTATAATTCGGTTAGAAGGTCCGGTCGTTAGCAGAAGGGAGGATCATTATGGCAAGACTCATCATAGCCAACCGGAGAGGACACCAGGTACTTGAGTGGGATCCCGCCACCGACACCGAGGAGGTGAAGGCCGTGATCGCTGAGGCCGAGAGGATCATCCGCGAGGCCCGCGAGCAGGGCTGCAAGATCTCCCGTAAGGTGGGCGATCATCACGAACTATACGACGGACCGTTTGACCCCAACGTGGAGGAGTACCAGATCATAGCCCCGATCGCCGGTGGCTGATGCCCCTCGCAGAGGGTCGGACATGTGGGCCTTTATCAGGAGGCTTCTAGGGCTTGCAGAGCCCCAACAGGAGCTGTCGGGTGACATTGAGCTACCTTGGCGCCGGCGTTGGCACCAGACATTAAAGCGCAGCGCCGGCCCAGACTTCACTCGGCAGGACTACCGACTGGCGCGAGAGCGTGCCCGTGAGGTTGCTCGCGTCACTTTGGGTGAGGAACTCTGGCAGCAGCTCGAGAGGCAGGGGTATCTGGACGTACCCTCCAAGCGCTTTCCCGGCGTGACGTACAGGCTAAGGGTCGGCCTGCGTATCGAGGTGATATGCGCCCCGGGGGTGGAGTGCCCTTGGCCGTTCCCCTACCTGTGCATCAACCCTAAGTATCCTCTGCCCGAGCTGGAGTTCTTCGCCCACCTCTACCTTTACGTCCGCGACAGGGAGGACGAAATCATAAGAGTGGCAGCTCCCCAGCCCTGGAACCAGGTGCTCGGTCGCACCTTCTAAGATCACGGGGAACAATAAGTCTCCTACCTCAAGTCTAATCTGCGGACAAACCTTACGGGAGGGAGGAGATGTCGCAGTTACCGGCCTTGGACGAAGTTGGTCCCGGCAGCGTGACATGGAAGATCCACCGAGAGAGGCTTTTGATCCTGGGATGGGGCAGAGCGGTGCTCATGCAGGTAGCCCATCCCAAGATAGCCGAGGCTGTGTATGCGCACTCGTACTTCAGCCACAGCGGCCAAGCCTACATTAAGAGGCTGAGGGGCACGATAGGTGCCATGCTCTCTATGACCTTCGATCCCCCCGAGAAGGCACTGGCTACGATCCAGCACATCAACAAAATCCACGAGCGCGTGCAGGGCGAGATGTCCGCCAACTGCTCCCCCTACAGCAAACACACCCCCTACAGTGCCCTAGAACCTAAACTGCTGCTATGGGTCTATCTCACCCTATTGGACACGCATATCCGTACGTACGAGATGCTCATAGAGCCCCTCACTGATCAGGAAAGGGACACATATGTAAGGGAGAGCCGATTGGGTGGCCAGCTGCTGCTCATACCGCCAGAGATGCTTCCTTACACCTGGGGGGAGGTGCAGGCACTGGTGAAGCACGAGTTACAGGGCCCCGAGGTAAAGGTATGTGAGCACGCTCGCTATATAGCCCAGATGCTAGCTGAGCCACCTTTCATCCAGCCGGTGCGATCGCTATTCGGTCTGTGGAAGGTGATCTCGATCGGCATGCTGCCGGATACCCTAAGGGAGCAGTACAGGTTCGACTGGGGACGCCCCCAATCTGGCGCCTACAACGCCGCCATAAAGATCATCAGGACTACCGTGCCTGTGTTGCCGGATCGCGCCAGGTACTGGCAGAAGTACTTACTGGCCATGAAGAGGCTGCGGGCAGAGGCAGCCTAGCGCCTTCAGTAGCCCTCTGCTCGAGCCATACCCCCTCCGCCAGTACGGGGCATCCGGGGCAGAGAGCGCGCGTCCGCACCCCTGTAGAGCAGGATCGTGGACCGGTAAACGACCCTTTCGCTCTGGCCTCGGCCAACTGAGTAAGCTCCAGACCAGGACTCCTCCAGGCCATCAGCGCTCGGGCTGATCATCTGACCCCTCTTATCAAGTCTCTCGATCTTGCCGGTGACCAAGTCGTACTGCACCTGTCCGCCGTCGTAGGAATGCCAGGAGAGCACCCTTTCACCCATCACCACTGGAGAGCTTGCCAGGCAGCGGTTGTCGTCGACCCCATAAGGGCACTCTATGCGGAGAACGCGGGCTGCTCGACCCAAGGAGATCTGGTAGAGCACCAGATATCCCGGAGATTCTAGGTCGCTCGTCCTGATCCAAGCCACGCGCCCGGCCGCCAGATCTGGATGCCAATCGCGACCAGAGCTAGATATCACCTTCCCTCTGTGGGTGGAGAGGTCGTACAGGTAAACCCTGGCGGTGGCCGAGGGCTTGCCGGTCTCTTGGGCCGTGATGAGGGACCACACCACCAGGTTGCCGTCGATCGCCACCTCGTGCACGTACCTGGGCCAGCGATAGGTGCGCAGGACCCGATCCCGACCACTCCTAAGATCCACGAGATGAACCTCGCTCGTGGGACTCAACGGATCTCCTCGCACAACGCGGTAGATCACCCTGCCAGATGATAGATCAAGCTGGGGCAGAGTCGTCGTGGGGTAACCCGGCAGGCTGGAAGCAGCCAACAGCTTACGCTGGCCTGTGGTGAGATCTAGGGCGTAGATCCATGCCCTGTTGGGCCTAGCTCCTGGGGGAACCTTTGCGGGCACTGGTACGCCGGAGTACCACTTGTAACGCAGACCCTGCTCCTCCGCCAATTGGTACTTGGCGTACACCACCCATCGACCATCCGCCCTCGAAGACAGCACCGGACCTCGGTCCAGATCGTAGGCTCTCTGGCTGCGTAGATCGTACAGCCTTAGGAGCCGGCCTGGACCAAGCAGCAACGCGTGGGCTCCGGACACGTACTCGACACGGCCGTCCAGGGATAGTATGACGTAGTCGCAGGTGGTACGCTTATCATTTAAAATATGCAGCTCGCTCGACGGCAAACTGGCATCGGGCACAACCCCGGGCAGCCTCGAGATATCCACGGGGGGCCTTCCGCCACAAGCATCCGCCATCGCCCTGCCCGCGCCCCAAGGCAGAAGCAGCACAGCCAACAGGAGCAACCACGCCCTCATTCCCGATCTCCTTGTCATACGGAATATGCAAAAGTAATGCATATTCTATGCATGGCATGACGCCGTGTCAATATCTCTGGATGAGCTTCTAGGTGAAGATGGTCAGCAGAAATGCACCTCCGGTCCCGGACCCGACCGCGTGGGGTTCGCCAGCGCGCAGCGCCACCACCTCCCCCTCAGCAAGTCGCCAGGCGGTCTCCTCCCCCCGCACCGTGATGTCCCCCTCCAGGACATGGATCGTGATGTCTCCAGGCGCTATGTGGCGGGGGATGTCTCCCCCGGGCGACAGCACGGCGAGCACCAGCCGCATGCTGCCATGCCTATGGATCACCTCCATCACGTAGCCCTTTTCCTCCAGATCCCGATGGGATCGCAGCGTGCGCACCTGCTCCCTCAAGTTGAAGCACCTCATAGTCATGCCTCCAAATCAACTCTATGGTAATCCCCTGACCAGCAGCACGGCCACAGCCAACACGGCCAACGCTACCAGCCCCATCACCTGGGCGGCGATCGACGAGAGTCGCCTGTAGCGGGCCGCCCGGGCCACGTCCTCCCTGGAGACGTCCTTGCGACGCATCGTCCTTCCCGCAGACACCAGCAGCAGGTCGTGCGTCAGCGACAGCACGATCATCGTGCCCACCAGCAGGACCTTAGCCACGAACAGTCTGCCCCAGCTGCTCTCCCAGAGCTCGCCGGTGAGTAGCAGCCGAGGCACGCCCCGCAGGTAGGCTATGACTAGTCCTGTAGCCACCCCCAGGGCAAGGGCTGCCCACCCCACCACTCGGAACTTGCGCCCCACGGCGGAGATCACCTCTGTGCGCTGGGGCATCCCCCTGGTTGCCGGCACCAGCACCAGGGGGATGAACACCACCCCTCCTATCCACACCACTGCCGAGAGGATGTGCACGAACACCAGCAGCTGGTACACACAGCCACCCCCACGCTACCGAGCGCGCGTAATTAGCACCCGCCAGAGCTCGGGTCCCTGCTCGAGATACTCCCAGTCAAACAGCCCCTGCTTCTCGGCCATAAGCTGGTAATAGAGCGGCTTGGGGTCGTGATCCACCATGATCAGCAACCGCTGCCCTGCATCTAGGCCATCAAGCGTCTCGAATATCAACCTGTGCCTGTCGCGGGGCTCGATCTCCCGCACATCGATGGTCATCTCGGGCGCAATGTCTCTCTCCAGACTCATTTAGGTCACCTCCTATGTAACATACTTCTACCATCTCCCAGGGGAGCCACTCGCTTGAGCGCATGGCTCCCTATAGAGACCGCGTTGATCAGGAAACAGTCCACACCCAGCATCATCAGCAGGCCCGGCAGCCCCGTGACCGGCCAGCCTTCCAGCAAGACCAAACTGGCCGCTAGCAACCCCACTGTCCAGGCTACCCAGCCCGCAACCCCCAGCCTAACGTAGTACATCTCCTCCAGGCGAGGCACTCTGCCGCGACCGGCGAAGGGCGCGTAGCGATGCAGCCATACCAGAAAGGTGAGGATCTTGTAGAGGAAGCCTTGGATAGCCGTCTCGGCCATGCCGAAGAGTGTCAGCCACGCCGCCAGCGTCCAGAGCGCGAGAGAGTCTGCGGGTCGGGTGATCCCATAGAACAAGGCTATCGCCGAACCCACCTCGCAGATGGCGGCGGTGAGGGCGTAGGGGATGTGGATGTCGAACCTGCGACGTCGGCGGCCCTGGTAAAGCCACAGCAGGTGAGCCAGAAACAGCAGCGCCCCGAGCAGCAGCAGAAGCGCTCCCACACCCCCCAGCGGGCGGGACCCCAGCAGGGCCGCCGACGCCACGGTCCAGGTCCCAATCTCCATCAGCGCCAGCTCCGCCCACACCAGGCGCGGGACGATGCGATCCTCTGACAAGGTGAACATGCCCACCAGCCGGTAGGCCACGCCCATAAACATCATGGCCACCCAGCCCCCCAGCATCACCGTGGCGTGGGCCGCGAGCATCCGCAGGGTCATCGGCCCCAGGAAGCCCTCCCCCTTGTTCAGGGCTAGGGTGAGCCCCAGCAGGTAGCCTAGGCCACAGTTAGAGGCCGCCAGCAGGATGTGCCACACGATGCCGTCCCGCCTGCCCGCCCGCAGGAATGTGCCCACGATCACCCACACATACATCAGGACGGCCAGCCCAAGCAGCACGGCGCCCGCCGCCAGGAGGACCTCCTCTATCGTGGCCAGCCCCAACGCCAGCAGCAGCGCCCCCGGCAGGTACGTCCAGAACGAGAGCAGCGCCGCCTGCTGGGCGGCCAAGGGTCGACCGAGCACCACAGGCACCAGCTGGAAGTTGGCCCCTATGATCACCGCCCCCACCACCCCCAAGGTGTTGAGGTGGACGAAGGCCAGAACATGCGGGGAGTAGAAGCTCGAACTACCAAGCGCCGGCAGGAACGGCAGGAGGCTTCCACTCAGCAGGAGCACAGCAATCCCGAGAGCCATGTACCTGCCCGGCAGACGCAGGGGAGGGGCCTGCGATGTGGAGACGGGGCCTATCATACCCCACCACCCGCCGGCTTGTGGATCAGTATCTCCACCCGGCCGGACTCGAGCTCGCGCGTCCTGTGAGGGTAGCCCAGCTCGTCCAGCCTTGGGTAGAGGAACATAGGGCGGCGGTGGTGGTGTACCCGCAGAGTGCTGCCCGGCGGCAGCTCCTCCAAGGCCCGCAGGATCTTCACCATGGGCTCCGGAGGCACCAGCTCGCTCACGTCGATGTTCACGACCGCATCCACCTCTTCCCAGTCAGGCTCCCAAGAACCTTCGACAGATGGGCTCTTAGTTGTACCGCTCCTATAGAACAGCACCTCCCAGCGGTCGTCGGCCACCTTACGGGTCCAGTGGTCGAACCCTTTGGGGGCGAGGGCACCGTACAACGGCACGGGCTCGAAGTTGGCTATGAGCTTGAAGCCGCCCTCGACCTCTACCTTGGAGGCCAGCTGCATGATGCGGCTGAAGGGCTCTCCTCCGGCCTGCAGTATTGGGCGGACGTCCAGCTCCTCGATCTGCCTTCCCTCTAGCTTCGACACCCAAGGAGGAGGGGGCGAGGACTCCGCCTCACCCCCTTCGATAGGATGGGAGGAGGGCGACCGGGGGAAGTCGCCTGGGGTAAGTCCAGCGGATGCGTTGAGACGGCGCACCAGGTCATCGGGATCCATGCCCGCTATCCGGGCGGCCTGCTCCACCGTCACCAGGCGGGACTGCACCTTACGAAGCACAGGATTGCGTAGCTTCTCAAAGGCGGGGCTCAGCTCCACCAGCACCTCCAGCAGGTTGGGGTACCTCCCCAACACCTGGCTGATCTTCCAATCCTTGCCTATCAGGTCCATAGCCCCAACTCCCTCCTGCCGGCCTCGGTGATCCTCTCAGGCGACCAGGGCGGATCCCATACCAGTTCGACCTCCACCTTCTCAGCATCGGGCATGATGTACCTCACGGCCTCATCCACCGCCGAGCTGATGGAGTCATGTAGGGGGCAGCCGGGCACCGTGAGCGTCATACGGATGTGCACCGATCTGCCCTCCACGCGCACGCTGTATATCAATCCTAAGTCCACCACGTTGACCCCCAGCTCTGGGTCGTACACGAACCTCAGCGCTTCGATCACGTCATCCTCAGACACGGGTAGAGACAGGCTCTCCATGCGATCAGCTCCCCTTTAGCTGGAAGTACTCGGCGTTGATGCGAATGAAATCCTGCCACTGCTCGGGCACGCTGTCCTCTGGGTAGATGGCGCTTACGGGACACTCGGGCTCACACGCCCCACAGTCTATGCACTCATCGGGGTTAATGTAGTACTGAGGGGCGTCATCATCTGTGTAGATGCAGTCCACCGGGCAGACCTCCACGCAGGAGGCGTCCTTGACCCCTATACACGGGGCAGTGATCACGTAGGGCATTTTCTTTCTCCTTTTCAGTAACCGATCTCTGCACAAGTGTAGTCCGGGCAGACAACATCTTCTTTGCTCCAGCGCAAACTACTGCGCGAATTCGCAGAAACTACCCCAAAGGGTGGGGGTGGCTTCTCCGCTCTCGTACGCGTGGACAGGTTCAGAACTATCCCCCTAGACGACCAGAACCACCCCTGCGGCCGTGTCGGGGAGAGCACCCCCGAAACTATCCTAGGGGTAGAGACCTGGAGAAAGGAGGCGTGAAGAATGATTAACGCCATCAGCAAGAGAACTTGGACTTGGATAAGTATATTAATGGTGCTAGCCTTGTTACTTGCAGCCTGCGGAGCTTCCTACGGCACACCTGTGCCGCAGGTCACGGGCTATAACGAGCAGACAGGTGCACCCCCGACGCCAACGCTAACCCCTTCGCCTTCACCATCACCTTCACTTTCGCCGTCACCTTCGCCCACACCCACCCAAGCAGCTGGTGCCCAGATGGACCACAGCATGCATATGAGTGGGCAGGGCTCAGCCGGCCAGAGCGTTGCTGACCTCCAGCGACTGCCACTGCCCAAGGTAGCACCTCCGGTAGGCAACCGTCCTCCCAAGCTGGTGAAGGTGTACCTGGAGACCAAGGAAGTGCGGGCGCTGATAGATGATAACGTGCCATACACCTTCTGGACTTTCAACGGCACAGTCCCCGGTCCGATGATCAGGGTACGCGTGGGCGACACGGTAGAGATAACCCTCAAGAACTCCATGAACAGCAAGATGTACCACAGCATTGACCTGCACGCCGTTAGTGGCCCCGGTGGCGGCTCAACGGTCACCCAGGTAGGACCTGGGCAGACCGCGGTGTTCAGGTTCAAGGCCCTCAACCCCGGAGTGTACATCTACCACTGCGCGACGCCTCCGGTCCCTGAGCACATAGCCAACGGTATGTACGGCCTGGTAGTGGTAGAACCGCCCGGAGGGCTGCCGAAGGTCGATAGGGAGTTCTACGTGATGCAGGGCGACTTCTACGTCGACAACGGTCAGTTCTCGCTCCAGAAGATGCTCGATGAGAACCCCACCTACGTGGTGTTCAATGGCTCAGTAGGTTCGCTGCAAGGTTCTAGGGCCCTGCAGGCCAAGGTAGGCGACAGGGTCAGGATCTTCTTCGGAGTCGGGGGTCCCAACCTGGCATCGAGCTTCCACGTGATCGGCGAGATATTTGATCGGGTCGCTCCAGAGGGTGCAACTACCTGGGAGAAGAACGTGGGCGTTACCCTGGTGCCGGCGGGAGGCACAGCGATAGTTGAGTTCACCCTCAACGAGCCCGGCGACTACACGCTGGTCGACCACAGCATAGGCAGGACGATGAAGGGCGCGGTGGGCACCATCCACGTCGAGGGCAAGAGCAACCCCGCCATCTTCAAGTCCATCAAGAACCCCAATCCCAACATGAGCGGCGGACACGGAGGCGGCCAGGGCTCGTATGGAAACGAGCAGGGCGCGAGCTCGCAAAAAAGCGTTGCCAGCATCACGGTGAGGGCCTCGGAGTTCAAATTTGAGCCCTCGACGATCAAGGTGCAAGCGGGCAAGGTCACTAAGCTGACCTTCGTCAACGAGGGCGTGGTCGAGCACGACCTGGAGGTGAAGGGACTGAAGGCCGATGAGGTCAAGGTTCTGGAGCAGAGCACTGGCCTATCCCAGCAGCTGGCCTCCCAGCTGCAGCAGAAGACTTCCGAAGGCTTGGTCTATGTGGCCGCAGCTCCCAAGCAGCAAACCACGATAGAATTCAAGGCCTCCCAGACCGGCACCTACCAGATAGCCTGCACGATTCCCGGCCACGAGCAGGCCGGCATGCATGGTGAGCTGGTGGTCTCAAAGTAAACTTCAGAGCGAGGCTGGGCCGCGGCCCAGCCTCGCTTCTTTAATAGGAATAGGAGGCACGGCATGAGGAAACCACAAGGAACAGCGAGGCGAAGAATGCGGGAAAAGATACGATCTTGTCCCCTCCAAAAGGAGCAGGACTCCGACT